>NZ_QRXT01000009.1:57734-129633 GCF_003460065.1 Ruminococcus sp. AF17-22AC | reverse complement strand
CGGTTTCCCACTGCTCTACTACTTCTTCAGCTTCTCCTTTTTTCTTCGTGATCTGGAGCATTGCCCCTGCAAGTCCCTTGTTATTCTTGTTGTCTACTTTGCTGATCTCGATGTCTTTTTCTATCAGGGCATCTTTCATGGTGACTTTTTTTCCATTCACTGCCCCGGCAGTTGTGCTTGTCACTGTTCCGTCAAGTGCAACTGTGAACGTGATAGACTTTGCTGTATCATATCCTGTCGGCGCTTTCACCTCTCTCAGGGTATATGTTCCGGCTACAAGTTTCACTTTATGCGGTTTTACTGTTCCGTCTTCGTTCTTGTCTTCCGCTTCTTTTCCTGATGTCCAGCTTGCTACAACTTCTCCGTTTTCATCGGTGCCTTTCGTGATCTTGAGTTCTGCTCCCGCAAGTTCTTCATTTCCTGTCAGGCTTACCTTGCTGATCTCGATGTCAATTGGTTTATTCTTTATTGTAAGTTCGCCACCGTTTTCGCAGTATGTGACATTCGGATCATTCGCTGCCAGTTCCTGTGAAAAAGTAAATTCATGTGGTGTAGTATCCAGAATATATCCATCCGGAGCTTTCGTCTCTATCAGACGATATTTATAATCTTTCCAGAGAACCCATCCCCGGTCACCTTCATGCCCCTGGAGGACAGCCTTTCCATTCTCCTCTGTTGTGATCGTTACAGGCTTTCCGTTTCTCTCACGAACCGGTATATACTCACCATTTTCATATATTTCAAGACTGAACTTAGCTCCTGAAAGTAATTTAATATCGTTGCCATCTTCAACCTTGTAGATTGTAAGATGCAGATTACTGTAGCCTCCGCTTCCCTGAGAAGATACATTTGCTTTCTTACTGACACTTTGAGAATAACCATATACTGTTACTTCATTTACATGGTCTACATTTCCACTTCCTGTCCACTTTGCTTTATATGTTATCTCGACTTCTGTAGCATTTGGAACTGTGAAGTCAATTCCATCATTTTTAAATACAGCAGTAACTTTATCTTTATTGCTTTCCGGTACGGTCTTAATCTTAACATCATCACGCTTAATTGCAGTCATATTCGTCATTTTGTCTTCTACAACAAGCGTATCTGATTTTCCATACTGTTTCTTTCCCGGATTGATTATAAGCTTGTATTCCGCAATATATTTATCAGCTGCAATCGTTGCTTCATTCGACAACTCCTTTTTAATAATTCCCGGAGTTCCTACTACCTTTGTATCTACTGTCGCTGATTCTCCGCGGAATGTTGCTTTGTTCTGTACAGTTCCGCCTTCACTGGAGGTTTCAATTGATTCCAGATCCTTTACGTTCAGATAATATATCAGCTTATAATACTTATAATTGTTTTCCCCGTTCCTGGTGAAATCAGAAATAACAAATTTCCGGCCGTCATCTGTTTTCTCAGGGTCTACTGTCGCTTTGCTGTCAGTTGTATAATTTTTCCCGTCATTACTGTATTTTACTTCAAGTTTTTTTGTTGAATCCAACTCTAACTGGCTTGTATTAAATTCGTCCGTAATTTCAATCTTATCGCCTTCAACACCTGAGACGGCAATTTCATACCTGATCTGTTTTGCATTCTTGTCTGCATCTCTCGAGGATACGGTAGCTTTCTTGCTGATCTCAGGATTATTTTCATACAGCTCTACAGAAGCATATATATCATTACTATACTGATTTCTGGCAGTTACTCCGACTCTATTTGTATGCGTGTTATTTACTGACGCTGAACTGTTCTTTAACCATGTCTCATTCGGTATTGTTAAATAAGTAAATTTAATCACCCTGTTTTTATCAGACACACCTAAGTTCGTAAAATTGACAGTAATCTTATTGTTTGCAATATCGTAGACAAGGTTATATGCCGTATCTTCTTCGAGTATTGTTGGAGCTGATCCGTCAACAGTTTCCGTAATCTCCGCAGATCTATCGACATAGGCATCCGCATACGTCTTACTATCGATTTTTGTTGAAGGAAGCCAGTCTTCTATTTTGCATCCTGTATACTCCTTGCCTGCCGGAATATTAAATGTTACATTCCACTGAATCTGTTTCTCTCCACTTTCCTGATCTGTAACAATGCTGCCATATTTCTGTACTGAAAGCATTCCGTCAAGAGGATATATACGTGGTCTGGAGGTTGCACTTCCGCCAGTGTCATAGGAAACAGTATTGGTAATCGTTGCGCCTGTAATTTCATGATTTTTACCCTGAAATGTATAGGTAATTATATATTTATATTTTCCCCTGTGCTCGGATGGAATCCGATAGATCCAGGTATAATCTTTGGCTTCAGGGCTGATGATATTTTCCCAGGGAACCTCTACTGAATCAACAGGAGTCGTGTTTCCGGAACTGTATCTGGTTACGGTGATTCCAGTTCCTGAATATTCACCGAATCTGCGTGCAGCAGACGGAATTACATCCGTAATTGTTTTTCCCGAAATATCGTAACGGTAATCACTGTTTAATGTAATTGTATATGTAATTTTATTATTTGCATTAACTGCTGCTGTTTTTGCTATTGCAGGTTTATACTCAACATCTGCATTTACTGACACATTTTCTACATCTGTACGGTTTACACCTACTGTATTAAGTGTATTTGCCTTTTGAATATCAGTTGATACAGATGCCACCTTGTCATAATCAACCTGTACTGTGTATGTAATTGTTATGACTTCTCCATGTGTCATGGACGGAATCGTAACTGTCATAACTCTGCCATTGACAGATTTTGTAACTTCGCTGAGATTATTGTTTTTATTGGATGTAATCGTCACATCATCAGCACTGTACATCTTGAGCCAGCTGCCGCTGAGCGTATCTGTAACAATTACATCTTCACTGATTCCTGTGGAAGTCACTGTTACAGTATAAGCAACTGTTCCATTGTCAGAATTATATTCTGCGGTTTTATCAAGAGCCAGACCATTCGTACTGTCTACATATACTTTAACTGTTTTTGTATTTCCAAAAACAATCTGCTCCATATTTCTCTGGAACTGTACGTTAAATTCAAGGTCAAAGAAAGCATCTCCTGCTCCTTTGAATTCATTGTATTTATCGCCGCCGTTTATGTTGATCTGTACTTCTATCTGATTTGAACCGGCATGATAACTGAATGTGTTTCCTTCTAAATCACCAATTTTAAACTGCGTTGGTGCAATATCGTCTGGAATTGTAATTCCCGCCGGCAAAGTGTAATATAATTTTCCATCTTCATTATTGGCATACTGCAGGTCTTTGTTTTCCTGAAATGACAGCTTCAGTTTATAGTCTGTCTCAGGTCTCAGCTGATATACTCCGTTTTCCTGCGGTATATCATTGCCATTGCTCTCCTTAAGAGATATGTTGGTTACAAATCTATTCAGGTCTGTTGTCTGTTCAGCTTCTGTTGTCTGTACCGCATCCCCATTTGTTGCTTTTATAAATACAAATGGGGAAAAACCATCTGTGCTGATATTTGCTGCTGTAACTGCTCCGTTGCTGTCCTGAGTCGCTGTTCCGGCAGATACTGCCTGACCGTTTACTACATGAAGTACATAAACCTGTGATGGTACATCTATATCTGCTGTCTGACTCAGTATCGGACTGCTGAAACTCAGATTCACATCTGCATGCTGTGATACAGAAATTTCCTGTCCGTTTTCCTCAAAATGCATGTCATATGCAACGGCATCCAAAACGGTAAGATTGTTTGCCTCAACCCACTGTGTTATTGCAGCTTCTGCATTATTTGTAAAATAATCTGATTCTACACTGTACTGATTTGCAACAAAAATCGCCTTGTCGGAAATCGGCTGTGACAGGCTGACATTTGCAGTCGCATTATCTACAGCTCCACTGAATTCTGTTGTAGTTGTAGCTTCCACCGGAGTTTCTGTGATGCTTGGCTTTGCAGTATCATCTTCTGCATCTGCTTTCGCTGCCTCGGTTGGTGTAGCAGTTATTTCCGCTTCTTCCGTTGCTGCCGGAGTCACTGTAACCACAGCATCTTCTTTTTCTTCAGGCTGTTCGTCTGATGACGTTTGCTCATCTTTGTTTTCCGGTTCCGGAGTTACTGTCTCCTGAACCTTTTCCTCAGGTGTCTCCCAGGTCTTTTCCTCCGTTGATGTTTCTTCCTGATTTTGAACATTATGGATGTCTGCTGACTGTTCATCTGCCAGAATTGTGACACTGCTCTGCTGAACAACCATCAATGCAACGAGAAGAAATGCTAAAACACGTTTGCTTTTTTCAAATCTTTTCATTATTTATTTTATCCTCCTGTATAATCTCTATAAACAACAAGGGATAAGAATCAGCTCATCTTATCCCCCTTATATCTCTTATTATAATAGATATCTGCAAGAAAAAAAATAGAAATTAATGAAAGTTTTTTGCAATATCATGTCATTTTTGTCAAAAAAACATGTATTATGCCTTCTGATTCAGTCTGGCTCAGTACTTTTCTTATCCTGACGGGAGCGGTTATTTCTCCTTTAACTGTTTTTGTAAGAATGCTATTTGATCCTGTAGCTTATCTATTTCATTTTCCTGTGCTTCTATTTTATTTTTCTGTGTTTTTATCTGTATATTTTGCTCGTCTATTGTTTCCTGCATTTCATCTACCATATATTTTACTGTGTTTCGGTCAAGTATTTTTAATTCCTCTGAAAATATTCCCATGACATCCTCCACATTCCGGCACATATTGTACACATGTTCATACATGGCTTTGAATTCGGGATATTCCGTGATCAGCCTGATGATCTGCTCCGGTTCATCTGTACTCAGGAAAGTAAGCCATGCGTCCAATTTGTTCTCTATACCTTTATATTGTACATTTTTGCGGAAGATGTCAAGTGGTATAAAAATATAGTTTTGCAAAAGATTCATTTTTATTCCCGTGTCTGATTCCTGCTGAAACATATGTACATACTTATTAGAAAACTCTCTGAACATTTTCGGGCTTCTGTCCATCAAGATGATCGTAAAAACTCCCTTTACATCTTTATATGTGAAATGTTCCTTTTTCTGGCTGCGCGCCATTTTGTATTGACGTAACAGCAAATCAGAGGAATAGCAGGCGCTTCGCTCGCCGGGAAATGCATAACCGATTTTCTGCACTTCCACATTGCAATAAGTGCCATCTTCAAACCGCACCAGTATGTCCATGATCAGTAATGACTGCTCATCTGCGATCCGGCTCGAGTCTCCCGGCAGTACATCGACGATTTTTACCTTTCTCTGAAGTAAAACACTCAGGAAATCTTCCAGTCTCTCTGGTACTGTTTCCGGATTCATGATCTCCTTGAAAAAAGAATCATACAGGATTTTTACTCCGCGAACTCCTGTACAGAAATCAAGAAACTCCTGCCTTTCCGATTCTCTCCAGCTGTAAAATTTCTCTGTAAATTTTATGTTGTCCTGTATCTCTTTTAAAATCTCCTCCCGGCTCCTTATCATTGGAAAATAGTCTCTCAGCTTTGATGTCATAGGCAGTTCTCGCTTTCTTTCGATCTTTAATGGGATTTTGTTTCTGAATTGAATTTGTAGAATGCTCAAATGAGCATATAAGATTTAAGATAAAGACAGTGTAGCATGTTGTTTTCCCTGATTGCAAGAAAAATCGCTCGACATTTTATCAGCTATTATGACATGACCTGCATCGGCAGTGCTTTCCCTGGCTCTCTTCCGATGCTTTTTTACATATTTACAGAAAAATCCGCCAGAATGGTTTCCCATCCTGACGGACTTTGTAGTTACTTATTGTTTCTTATTATTTTTTGCGACGTTTGAGGTAAATTCCTCCACCAATCACTACAATTGCAGCAATAAGAAGAATTACGAAAATTCCAATCGGTGTGTTATCACCTGTTTTTACTGCTTTTGTGGATGTTGCGTTAGATGAGGTTGTGGTTGTTTTATCTTTGTCCTTGTCTTTATTCTTATCTTTGTCTTCATCCTGTTCCTGATTGGTAATGGTTACTTTTGCGGAAGTATTGCTCTCATCAAATGTAACTTCCTCATTCTCCAGCGATACATCATAAAAGAACACCTTGTGTGAAAGAATAAACGAAAAATCTACGAAACTCTCTTTCAACAAGATGTTCTTTTATATTTATATCTGTTTTACATGGAAATCCATCCAAATGCGTTCGCCACGGAACTCAAAAGAATGATTGCCGCAAAGATCGGGCAGAGATACCGGATCATGAAGTTAAAAATTCTTTTTCTCTTGAATGTGCCTTCGCCACGCAGAACTTCTTCCTCAATCTTCTTCACACCGATCACTCTGGAGATCAGAAGACAGGTCGCAAATGCCGCGATCGGCATCATCACAGAGTTGGTCAGGAAGTCAAAGAAATCAAGGAACTGCATTCCGATGATCTTTACACAGGCAAGCGGTCCGTATCCCAGAGAAGAAAGACTTCCGAGAACAAGCATGATCGCACCGACTACCAGTGTGGACTTCTGTCTGCACCATTTCAACTCATCCTGAAAGGTTGATACTGCACTTTCTGTCAGGGCAATCGAACTTGTCAGTGCCGCACAGAGTACCAGCACAAAGAATAAAATTCCAATCGGGGTTCCCAGTCCCATGCTTGCAAAGACTTTCGGAATCGTGATAAACATCAGGGACGGTCCTGCCTGCAACGTATCCGGATCTCCGCCTGAGAATGCAAATACTGCCGGAATAATCATCAGACCTGCCATAATTGCGATTGCTGTATCAAAGATTTCTACGTTTATTGTGGAACCTTCGATGGATACGTCTTTTTTCATATAGGAACCAAATGTTACCAGAATACCCATTGCGATTGAAAGTGAATAGAACATCTGTCCCATTGCTGCCACAACGGTCATCCATGAGAAATTCTCAATATTCGGTATCAGGAAATATTTTACACCTTTCAGTGCTCCCGGTCTTGTCACAGAATAAACTGCGATCAGAATGGACAGAAATACCAGAATCGGCATCATAAATTTCGAAACACGCTCAACACCGTTACGTACTCCTGCGTAAATGATTGCTACTGTGAATAATGCAAAAAGCAAAAAACAGATTTCCGTAGATACTCCGTTGGAAATAAATTCTGAGAAATATCCGTCTGTCGCAAGCTTCTGGCTGTTGCCCTTTATGTATTCAATCAGGTATTTGATTACCCAGCCGCCGATTACTGAGTAATACGGCACGATCAGAATCGGAATGATCGCGTTGATCCAGCCGCCGAATGACAGCCATTTAGATTTACCGAATTTGGCAAAAGCACCGACCGGACTTTTCTTCGTCATTCGTCCAAGCGCTGTCTCCGCCACGATCATTGAATAACCAAATGTCAGTGCCAGAATAATGTAGATCAGTAAAAAAATACCGCCTCCGTATTTTGCCGCCAGGTACGGGAATCTCCAGATATTTCCCAGACCGACGGAAGCTCCGGCTGCGGATAGTACAAATCCAAGTTTGCCGGAAAACGTGCTTCTCTCATGATGATGTTTTTCCATAAATCAGCCCTCTCCTGTGATTATTTGATTCTCTTTAATTCGTATTCTCTGGTTCCAAGTCCGACTTTTTCTGCCTGGTCAAGAGTTGCTTTCCATTCGATGTTTGGATTGGAATCTTTGAAATGGTCATGGTGACAATGCCATCCAGGCTCTGCCAGATGTTCTCCGAGCTGACTGTCTGCAATCGGTGTTGCTTTCAAGCAGGCATCTGCACATGCCTGATCCAGTGCAACCGGGTCAAAACTTGCAAACATTCCTATATCCGGAAGAATTGGTGCATCATTCTCTCCATGGCAGTCGCAGTTCGGGCTGATATCCTGAACCAGTGCAATATGGAAATGCGGACGGCCATGACAGACTGCCTGTGCATATTCTGCCATCTTACGGTCAAGGAGTTCGTTTGCACTGCTGTTTGGATTGTATACTGCATCAAAACTGCAGGCGCCGATACAACGGCCGCAGCCTTTGCATTTATCATAATCGATCACTGCTTTTTTGTTTACATATGTAATCGCATCACTGCCGCATTCTTTTGCACAGCGACGGCAGCCACGACAGACTTCTTCGTTGATCGCCGGTTTTCCGCTTGAATGCTGCTGCATCTTTCCTGCACGGCTTCCGCAGCCCATACCGATGTTTTTAAGTGCACCGCCGAATCCGGTAGCTTCATGTCCTTTAAAATGAGTCAGACTGATAAAAATGTCTGCATCCATGATCGCATGTCCGATAAATGCGGTCTTACAATATTCTCCATTTACAACAGGGACTTCTACTTCATCAGTTCCGCGGAGTCCGTCGCCAATGATAATCTGACAGCCTGTCGTAATTGTATTAAATCCATTCAGATTTGCACAGTCCAGATGTTCCAGTGCATTTTTTCTGCTTCCCGGATACAGTGTATTGCAGTCTGTCAGAAACGGCATACCACCCTGCTCTTTACACAGATCTGCTACTACTCTGGCATAGTTCGGACGAAGGAACGCCATATTTCCCAGCTCGCCAAAATGCATTTTGATCGCTACAAATTTTCCGTCCATGTCAATATCTTTGATGCCGGCTGCGATACAGAGTTTTTTCAGTTTGTCAAGCTGGCTGGTTCCGACCGGGCAGCGGAAATCTGTAAAATAAACTGTAGATTTTTCCATTTTAATTCCTCCTGAGAGTTTTATATGTTTATAAAAGATTATCTCTTTTATACTTCATAAAGTCAAGAGGTGCTTTTATATCGGCTTGCAGGTACATCCGATTCCGAGGCCATCCGGACCGATATGGCAGGACAGGCCGAAGGAAAGCTTGTCGCACATAACTTCCATTCCCGGAAAACTTTCCCGGATCTGGTTTACCCATTCTTCTGTCACTTCATCGTTACTGCTGGATGCCGCCATCAGGTATACTTCTCCTGCTGCATATTCTTTTGCAAAATTTGTCTCCAATTCTTCCTTCATTGCATCGATCATGACCTTACGTGACTTTTTCAGTCCGCGGCATTTCTGGTAGGTATCAAGTTTTCCTGTACTGAAATGCATGACAGGTTTGATATTCAGGACATTTGCCGCCAGTGCGGTTACGGAACTGATTCTTCCGCCTTTTTTCAGGTATTCCAGTGTGCTGAGACCGATGTAGATGGTCATTTTTTCTCTGGTTTCCTCCAAAATCTTCTTGATCTCGGCTGCGCTGTATCCTTTTTCCACCATCTCTACTGCGTCAAGGACAGAACGGTGCATTGGTGTCGCCACACGGCCATTATCAACGACAAATACCTTTCCGGCAAATGCATCATCATTTGCCATTGCCGCTGCTGCCATACAGGAACCGCTCAATGCACTGCTGAGAGGAATATAGACGATTTCCTCGTATTCTTTCAGCATTTCTTTCCACATATCGATAACTTCCGCCGGAGACGGCTGTGAAGTAGACACATCCACGCCCTTTCGAAGCATATCATAAAATTCATCCCGGGATAAATCTACTCCTTCACGATAAAGTTTCTCTCCGATATAAAAAGGCATCGGAAGAACTCTGATACCGAGTCGCTCTGCTTCTTCCGGCAAGATTCCGCTGTGACTGTCTGTCATGATTCCTGTTTTTTTCATATTGTTTCTGCTCCTTTGTATTTCCACTGTTCAAACTTCTTATAATGACTTGATGATCGGCATTACATAATCGATCATTTCTTCCGGTGTTTCTTTCATTTCATCCATGATCCAGCGTCTGGAAACACCATCCAGTACGCAGAGTTTTACAACCCATCCATATTTCTCTGCCATATTCGGGTCTGCGGACTCGACGGCTTTACGTTTTTCATGGATTTTTTCTCCGAGGCGTTTCGTAAAAAGATCCATATTCAGTCCGCGGATTGCCCACATTTCTTTATAATTCAATGATATCTGGTAGAAATAATTAAACAGATACTCCCGTATTTTACGCTCATCTGTCGTATCCAGCATCGGCAGAAATTCAATATTCAACTTCTCTGCAGTCGCATCTGCGATACTGTCCAATACCTCTGAAATGGATGCGAAATTTCTGTAAAAAGAAACCCTCGCCACTTTCGCTTCCTGCACAATATCTGTCACAGTGATATCCAGATAGGATTTCTGTGTCATGAGACGGAGCAAAGCCTGCTCTATCTCACTTTTTGCGGAATGATTTTCTTTTTTGTTCATGATCTACCTTTCCCTGAACTTAACAGCCGGTTATTTATATAGTTATATAATTTCTATAATCGTATATTCTGCTTCATATATGTTACATTTTGTTTCATTAAAGAATTGTATTGTATCACCAAGTAACGGGACTGTCAATAAATTGGTAATTTTTTCTTTCGCTCAGATAAAAAAAATCAGGAAAATCCTAGCCTGAATTTTCCTGATCTTTATACTTTCTCTTCTCACTTTTTCAACATATTCAGATAGTCATTTCTTTCTTCCATCGGTATCTGAAGCGCATCCATCGCCTGTTCGATACTCCATCCCATACTCTCCATGAGATTTCGTATTGAAGTGATAATTCCTTTCGCAATACCTTTCTGTTCTACACCTTCACTCAGATTACACATCTCCGACACCTCGCTTTCCAACTCCTGCGTCATCTTAATCCCAAAATCTTCCTGTAAGATTTTTTTCTTCTCTTTTGTGCTTCTCTCTGATGATAATAATACTTCCAGAAGCTTTAATATCCCGCTTCTTTCATCATCGGCATCTCCAAGACAAATAATAATGCCTGTCAGTAAATCATAATATTCCACATTATCGCCGAACTCTCCTATCAGACTTTCTTCCTGTATGGAATATTGATTTATCGTATTTTTTCTGTAATTCGGAGGGTTCATGCATATAAAAATGCTGTAAACCTTCTTTATCTTCTCATAATGAGAATTCGTGAATTCTGTGCCATACTATGACGAAACCAAACGACAGCAATAATACAGATTTCGCTTTACTATCGGATATCCCGGATAAAAATCATTCTGTGCTTCAACATTTATAATCAGACTGATTCTCTCTCCTGTACCCGGCACAATGGCTCGAAATCTGATATCATAAGTCACAGTTCCTTCATTAATGGTGCTATCTTCTGTATTTAAACCTCTTATCTGTAGGGAGCCTGCTTCTTCATCCGGATGAACCGCTGCTTCTGAGATTTGTGTCTCGCCTTCTATGTACTTTGAAGCAATCTCCGAAATTTCACTGCCCCTGTACTCTTCCAGACAGCTTTTCATAATCCATGCAAGGATTATCTTATTTGCCAGCAAGTGCTTACATGCATTGTCATATGCTGCCTTTTCTCCTGCGGTAGAAATCATTTGCGACAACGTACTTTCTACCCTCATCCACCACAAGCCTTCCTTTTTGAACATTTTGTTCCATTCATATGATAGCACATAATTATCTGCATGTGTATAAACTTTCTATAAATTGGCAGACATGCAGGAAATCAAAAAAAGCATCGGTTCAGCTGTGCTCTTGCTGTTTCCGATGCCATTTTGTAATAATTTGCCCACTAACTTGCATCGATTTATAATCGACATTAAGAAACCCGATGCTTCTTGACTGGATTTCAACAATAATTGGCATCGAATCCCTGAAAATTGCCATGTCCCGATTCATCCAACCTGTCCGCACCGCACTGTATCTGAAATCTTCCGTAAATAATATCACTCGACCTTTTTCGACAATTATATGGAACTGTATGTGCTATACTTTCCATAATTTAATATATTTACCCAGGTAGCTGGGGGACGTGCTCTTCTCTTAATCCGAGCACCTTACGGAGAAGGTGAAGTTTATGAGCGATTACGAGACATTTATGATTATTTTAACTATTTCTAATCTAATTGTAGCTATACTTACATATGCCCATAAAAAATAGCCGTCCTAATCTTTGGCGAGAATTGACAGCTATTTTTTACTAATCTTATTTCGCCGGATTGGGTGACCAGCACTCACCTTCCAGCTCCCTTGTTAAACATATTATATGCTACTGCTTTATTTTTTTCAATCAATTCTTTAATTGAATTTATACAGGGAGAATCTTTAGTTGCTGTGAACGGAATGAACAGTAACAATCTTTAAACATACACTCACTTCTCTCTCCCATACACATCATTTCTCCGCGCTTTCAGAAGCGGAAGCTGTTCGCGGATTTCATTTTCATAATCGAGATCTGCTTCACAAATCAGAATACCCTCTCTTTCATCGAGCATGCTCCTGACTCTGCCCCATGGATCTGTGAATATGGAATGTCCCCATGAAATGTAGGAATCCGCCGGATTGCGTGCCGGTGCACATCCCAGCATATAAATCTGGTTGTCCAGTGCACGGGCGCGGAAAGAAAGCTCCCAGTGTGCCGGGCCGGTCGTCATATTGAATGCTGCCGGTACGAAGATCATTCTTGCTCCGTCATTTACCATCATGCGTGCAAACTCCGGAAAACGGATGTCAAAACAGATCATCACACCCATCCTGCCAAATTCCGTATCAAATACCGTCCCACTGTTTCCCGCAGTAAGCGTATTGGATTCTTTAAAGCTCTGACCACCTTTTACATCAATATCAAATAGATGTGTCTTTCGGTGCTTACCAATCTGTATTCCATTCCGGTCAAAAATGTAACAGGTATTGTACACGTGGCCTTCGTCGTCTTTTTCCGGAACGGAGCCTGCTACCAGATAAATGTTGTATTCTTTCGCATATGCAGAAAGAGCTTTCCACACAGAACCGCCCTCTTCTTCTGCGTATTCCGGGAATTTTTCCGTCTGGTAAGGACAGCAGAACATCTCGGGTAACACGACAAAGTCAACTTTCTGTGCTTTAATCTGTTCCAGATAATGTCTGACTGCCTTTATATTTTCCATCTTATCTTCTACTGTCGGCATCTGAATCGCCGCTGCACAAAATTTATTCATCCTACATATCCACTTTCAATACTTTACACACGCTATCCAATACATACCTCTCCGACAATGTCCATGGAAAAATATTCTTTCATCTCACGAAGATTGTCGGTCTGCCCAAGTACCCACATAAGCTTCGTCATGGCGGCCTCCGTAGTCATATCATATGCCTGAATCACGCCCTTTTCCAGCGCAACCCGTCCTGTTTCATATACGGACAGATTGCTTCCTTCATAACGACACTGACTTCCGGCAAGCACCAGCATTCCTTTCTCGATAACTTCGCCGACCTTTCCTGTGAAATCATTTTTCAGGAAAGGCATTCCTCCCAGTCCGAATCCCTCAATATAGACAGCTTTATATCCTTTTTCATAATACATATCCAGTATCTCCGGACTGATTCCCGGATAAAGCTTCAGCAGTGCAACCTTGTCTGAATACGCTGTCTGTGGTTTGAAGATTCCTTTTTTCTCTACAAGATTTTTCTCAAAAACGCGCAGTCCCAGTGAACTGATTTCTCCGACATATGGATAATTAATGCTTTCAAACGCATCAAAGCTCATTGTACGGACTTTGGACGCACGGCATCCGAGCATCACCTTACGATTGAATGCAACAAAAACTCCCGGATATCCGCTGGCTGCCATATGGATTCCACACCGACAGTTTTCCAGCGCATCTGCAACCGGATTGGCGATAGAAAGCTGGCTTCCTGTCACAACTACCGGAATCGAAATATTCTGCAGCATAAAAGACAGCATCGCAGACGTATAGGCCAGCGTATCGGTACCATGAATCACCACAATCCCATGATAATCATAACTTCTTCTTGCGATGAGTGTTGCAAGTCTGGTCCAGTCTTCCGGTCCGATATTGGAACTGTCAAGTGAGCAGAAATCCTCTGTTTCCAGCTCCAGATTTTTGGAAACCATACGCAGTTCCTCCAGCATATCGCCACTGCTCATTCCCGGAACAAGCCCCTTGGAGCTCTTTACAGAAGAAAGCGTCCCTCCTGTATTTATGATCAGGATTCTCTTTGGCATACCTGAACCTCCATCATTTGTCATATTTTAACCAACTGTATTATTTCTCCGGCACGATTTCCAGCCAGTATCCGTCCGGATCTGTGATAAAGTAAATGCCCATTGCCGGATTTTCGAAGCAGATGCATCCCATTTCTTCATGTTTCTTATGAGCTGCTTCCATGTCATCTGTCGTAAATGCAAGATGGATCTCGTTATCACCGAGATCATAATGATCCTTTTCCCAGTCTCTCAGCCAGGTCAGTTCAAGTTCAAATCCGGTCTTGCCATCTCCAAGATATGCAAGAATGAAGCTTCCGTCTTCGGCTTCTTTGCGGCGCACTTCTTTAAGTCCAAGTGCTTCTTCATAAAATCTGATTGATTTATCCAAATCCATAACATTGTAGTTATAATGTGCAAACTGAAAACTCATATCATAATTCTCCTGTATAATACTTTTTATTTATCTTCTTTTAATAATGTTTCAAATTTCCTTATCTTTTCTCATTATAACAGATTTTGAATTATTTCTGAAACAAAATTTTCCTAAGAATCACAGTTATCTGTCGACTGTTTTCGACAGCATCGCAGAACTTTATGTACTATGCTTACATAAAAAATAGCCGTCCTAATCTCTGGTAAAGTTCAGGAACGGCTATCTCTATATTAGGCTAAAACTTTATATTTTTTCAATAACAATTTGGAGAAATATTTGTCCTATCTTACGATTACTCTTACATTCTTACGTACACCATTCGGAGCGTAACAATAAATAATGCAGGTACCTTTGTTTCTCGCAGAAATTATTCCTCTGCTGTCTACAGTAGCAACTCTGGAATTAGAACTACTGAAACGGACTGCTGCAATATGGTTCTGAATTTTTCCGGATGAATAAATAACCTTTGTTCTGAGTGCTGTTCTCTTTCCCCGATTCAGAACAACATTTGTTCTGTTCACCTGAAGATTTCTTGCATAAGCATGTTTCTTGCCTGTCGTAGCAATGTGCATACTATAGGTCTGTGCAATTGTCACTTTCTTTTT
Organism: Ruminococcus sp. AF17-22AC; assembly: GCF_003460065.1. Taxonomy (NCBI): domain Bacteria; kingdom Bacillati; phylum Bacillota; class Clostridia; order Eubacteriales; family Oscillospiraceae; genus Ruminococcus; species Ruminococcus sp. AF17-22AC. The sequence continues at coordinate 114,667 of NZ_QRXT01000009.1, read as the reverse complement.
GTTTATATTTCTGTAAGCAACTACAGAATATCTATAGTAGGTTGCCTTTTTCAGACCAGTATGTGTCCAGCTGTTTACATTTCCTCTGACAGTTCTGAGCAGTCTGTATTTGCTGTTATTACCACATTCTACACCATAAATCATATATCCGTCAGCGTCTTTGACTGTATTCCATCTTAATGTGACAGATTTTTCTTTACTGGTCACACCCAGGAACGGTGTTTTCTGTACCGGAAGAGCTGCTACCGCTGCTTTTTCTTTATGACCACAGGTTTTACATGTTCTTACTTTTTCTCCGGCAATTGCAATCTGTGCTGCTTTTGTAACTTTCCAGCCACTGTAATTATGCGTCGCTGTCTTTACCTTGCCATTACAGATACTGCAAACCTGCCAGTGATTCTTTTTGTCAGATTTCCAGGAATACTTGTGCGCAAATGCAGGAAGTTTGACGGAAGTTTCTGCGATTGACTTTGCATTGCTTCCTGCTCCGATAGCAGTTACGACTACTTTGTATTCTCCACCTTCTTTTGCTACATAAGTTGCTTCTGTCTGTCCATCCAGCACTTCATCATTTTTATACCACTGATAGGTATATGTCGTTGTATCAAGATCATGTGCTGCCTTTGCTGTCAGAGTAATTGCAGAAGACGGGCAGCCGGCTTTTGCAGACTGTTCAATTGTAACTGTTGGTTTATTGAGTGCCCAAACTTCAGTGATCTTCAAATTACCAGTAACCTTCGATGCAGGATCCCATGCCTCACCGGTTTTGGCATTACGCCATGATTTTCTTGTATATCCCGGAATTGTTTCTGCCTGTGGCAGTTCCTCCGCTGCTATAGTTTCTCCATCATCCACGTAAAGAGTACATTTATCCCAGGTGTATTGAGGCGGATCAAATGATGTAAAAGTTCTGAACGAAATTCTGTAACGCATTGTCCAGATCAGATTAGCGCCATCCTGTTTGTATCCGCATGTAGTTGCATACTCTTTTGTAAACTGAGTTTTATTTGCATTTGCCGCTTCTTCACTGCCATAACTTACTGCAACTCTGCCCGCTGTTCCGTATGTAGGTTTCAGCAGAATCGGAGCAGCTGGTGTAAATGCATCTGTTACCACAATCTTCGGACCATACTCTGCGGCATCACCGATTAAAATAGAATCGATATTTGGTGAACCACTGAGATACAGATCTGCATATCCTGTATTTTCATCTGGTTCATCTTCTACAGGATATCCCATTAACATTATTGCATTTTCAGTAGCTTCAGCACCTGTCTGATTTCCTGTAATCTTACCACCGGAAATTATGATTTTTGTACTGTCCGGACTCTGCTGATAACAGTCTGCAAATATACCACCGCCACTGCTGTCTGCTGTATTTCCACAAATCTCGCCAGCTTCCATCTTAAGTTCACAGTTCACATTACTAAATACCTCGAAAAAAATTCCACCACCTCTGAAGCCAGCATCATTGTTTGATATCACAGCTTCATTTTTTAATGTAATATCTGAATCAAATGCAGCGATACCCGCACCACTTCCGTTTGTTGCTTTATTTTCCTCAATAGTCGTATTGCTGATTATAACAGGACTCCTATCGTACACAAAGATACCACCACCGGATATTTCTGCTGTATTTCCTTTTATAGTACCGGCTTCAATTGTAGCAGTACAGTTCTGAATCATATAGATTCCACCGCCCTGACCATACATATCCTTAATATTGTCATCGCATTTTGCAGTATTATTTATAATCTTACAATCACCATTTATTGTCAGTTTGCAATCATTCAGCAGGTAAATACCCCCACCGGCTCCACTAATATTATTTGAAATTGTTCCACCGGATAAGTTAACCTCTGACCCGTCGTATGCAGCAATAGCGCCGCCAAAATACGCTGCACATCCAGTAATCGTTCCACCGGTCATATTAATTACTGATTTACCTGTCGCATGAATTCCACACGTTGAATAGTACATTTTATCCTTTGTTCCGGTGATTGTTCCACCATTCATGTTCAACACAGATCCCTGCTCCAGATTTATCGCTGCCTCGCCTGCAAACGGTCCAATATCCGCGCCATCTTCAATATTCAAAGTTGCTCCCTTACGTACAGAAATCGGATATTGAACATATGAGCACAAGTTACCCTCTGGTGTTGTATTTTTAATCTTTATATTCCTTAATGTAACTTCTGCTGTATCTCTATAGAGATCTATCAAATATCTTAAGTTCGTCGTACCCGGACATATTGTCATGTTTTCCAGCGTAGCTGTCTCATTCGTACCATACTCCAATGGAGAAAGCAGATAAACGATTCCATCCTCCGCCAGCAGTTCTTTCGCCTTATCCAGCGTCTTTACTGCCTGTCCTGCCTCTGCACCGGTTCTGGTATCGTCACCTGATGCCGGGTCAAGGTAAACCGCTTCCAGTGTTCCCTGCTGCACCATCCCGTCATCAAAAACAGCAATTCCATCCTCGCCCGCATATTCTGCGATTCCAAAGTCTTCTACATCCATTTCTTCTGTAGCGATATCAAGTTCCTCTTCGTCCTGTGCATCGTCTACAATGTCGATCTGCTCGGAGTCACCATCTCCCACATCAAAAGTGACATCTTCTTCGCCTGATGCTTCTTCCGGGACTACTTCTGCCTCTGAGTCTTCTTCAATGCCTGGTTCCGTCTCAGCCGGATTCTCAAAGTTTTCTGCATCATCACTGAATGCTGCCTCATAAGAATCCCCCCCCAGTTCCTCTGCCAGTGCCGGAACGCTGCCCATCGTCACGGTCATTGCAGCGCACAGCATCAAAGAAACGGATTTTGCCAACCTTTTTTTCCTCATACATTTACCCTCACTTTCTTTTGTTGGATTGTATTATAGTGGAAAACTATGTGATTTCAGTTTAGCAAAATCCGTTTCTATATGCAACTATCCGAAAGGATAGTTATCCTTATTCTCTCATGCTTTTTCAGCGGAAAACAGTCTGTACAAGTACCATGTACAGCACCGTTCCTCCTCCGATACTGAGAAGCGTATTTTTTTTCCATTTATGGATCAATACGATAAATAAAATTGCAATTGCTTCCGGCAGCCCGTGAGTACTGCTCGCCGGCACATCCTTGAGACAGTAGATCACAAGAAGACCGATCGCCGCATAGGGAAGAACCGTCCCCAGATATTTGACAAACTCCGGTGGATTTTTTCCTTCCGGAAAGATAATAAACGGTATAAAGCGTGTTGCCATTGTTCCGAGAACAACTGCTGCGATCGTAATGATTGCCTGTGTTGTTGTCATTGTCATTTCGCCTCTGCCTCCATCGTTTTCTTGCTGATTTTGCGTTCCGCGGTAAAACAGATGATGATAAATGCCATCGCCGGAACAATGAAGTTACTGCTTCCGAAAACCAGAAGACAGATTACCGAACAGATCAGCCCCACCAGCGCCGGGCGGTGATCCTTCGTCTCTTCCCACTGATTCAGAAACATGACGACAAACAGTGCAGTCATGACAAATTCAATTCCGGTCATATCAAAATGGATCACATATCCAAGTAGTGCGCCTGCAGTAGCCGCAGCTACCCAGTATATCTGATTCAGCAGATTGACAAAAAACATAAACCAGCCACGATCCACATCATCCGGCAGCGTCACCGTGCAGTTAACAGTAAAAGATTCATCGCACATACCGAAGATCAGATAGAATTTCTTCCAACCAGTGTTCTTATATTTGTCCAGCATGGAAAGACCATAAAATAAATGTCTGGCATTAACCATCAGTGCCAGAAAGAATGCTGCGACCGGACTGAAGACCGACAGCAACAGATTCGATGTTACAAATTCCATAGAACCCGCAAAGATAAACATACTCATAAAAAACGGATACCATACGGAGAAACCTTTACTTTGCATCATAAATCCATAGGACATACCCAGAAAAAGAAATCCTATACCTATAGGAATCGTATATGGAAATGCGGCTTTGAATGCTTTTTTCTTCATTTGCAAAATTACTCCTTGACATTTCATATGTATATGTATATATTTTATATATAAAATTTTTATATATAATTATTTTATATATTATTTATGGAGGTGATCGGATGTATTATCCCGTCTCAGCATTACTTATCGAGTTTTTGATTCTGTCTGTGGTCGACACGCAGGACTCCTACGGATACGAAATCAGCCAGACCGTCAAAATCGTCGCCGACATCAAAGAATCAACACTCTATCCCATTTTGAAAAAGCTTGAGAAGAACGCTTATCTGACAACCTACTCTCAGGAATTTCAGGGACGTAAACGCAAGTATTATTCTATCACCGATTCCGGCAGACAACAACTGTTGTATCTGCACGAAGAATGGATTTCTTACAGAGATACCATTGACGGAATTATTGAAGGGAGGATTCGAAATTGACCCGAGAAAAATATATGGCAAAATTGAAAAAATATCTTCGCAAACTTCCCAAACAGGATTACGAAGATGCAATTGAATATTTTAATGAATATTTCAGTGATACAGATGAATCCGGCCAGCAGAAACTGATGGAAGAACTCGGTACTCCGAAACAGGCGGCCGCGGATCTTATGTACAATCTGCTTGACCGGAAAATTCAAGAGCAGGATGCTGCCGATGAAGACAGCAAGAAAAAGCAGGATAAAAAAGGAATCACTTTACTCGCTGTACTTGCGATCCTGTCCACACCTGTGACTGTCCCACTTTTTATTGCAATGCTTGCAGTCCTGCTGGCTGTTGCAATCTGCGTAGTCTGCGTGATCATCTCTGATTTCATCGCTGCCCTCAGTGTGTTACTGATTGGCGGAAAATTATTACTGCGTGGATTAGTTTCTTTCCCATATTCCCTCTCAGGAGCTTTAATGATAACAGGATGCGGCTTACTTGGAATCGGCTGTGCACTCCTTCTGTATATTCTCGGCATCTGTCTCTGCAAATGGATGGGTATGCTTCTGGTCAAACTGGCGCAGTGCCTGGCAAGAAAGAGAGGTAAAAATCATGAAAAAAACAAATAAACGTTTACTGGCTGCCGCTGGTATCTTCTGTGCTGTCGGAATCCTTTTCTTTGGTGTCGGTATCGCATCCGGCGGCAGAAACTACGTAAAAACTGCTGATCTTAATCGCATCAGCGGCACCGCAATGATGGATTCCAGTGACAGTCATGCCATCTTAAGTAAGACAAAAATCGATGCTTTTTCTTCTCTGAATATTGACCTTAAAAATATTGATCTGGACATTAAGGCATCGGATGACGACACTTTCTATATCTCTTATAATATTGAAACAAATGATGGAATGCTTCCGCTTTCTTATCAGGTGCAGAATAACGCATTGAATATTGTAGAGAAAAAAGGTCATGAGTCATATTCCTATATTCACATTGACATTAATTTTCTTCAGGAAATGCTCGGACAGAGTCATGTAATTGAAAACTCCAACAAGGTAACTGTTTATATCCCAAAGAAAACCGACTTGAGTGGTTTTTCCTGCAAAATGGGATATGGTGATATAAGTGTAGAATCTCTGAATGCCCAAAAAGCAGTAATTCAGAATGAAGACGGTGATATTAACATTTCAGACAGCAACTTCAAAAATCTTGAACTCAGTGCCGACCTTGGTGATCTGAAAATCAATGATACTATACTTACTGATGGTCAGATTGAGATGATGGATGGAGACGTAAAAGCAGAAAATATTTCTTTCAGTGGAGAAAATGAATTTACAAGTGACCTTGGTGATATTACACTCAGCATTCCCAAAAAAACTCTTTCCACACTTTCTATAGAGGCAGAAGCAAGTGAAATCAATATCCCGGAAGAACTCGGAAATGTCATGACTGATGAAGATGACAATCAGCTCGTCAGTTCTGAAAATAAGACACAGAATTCCCTGCAAATTAAAAACAAAGACGGCGATATCAAAATCACCGCGTATAAGAAATAATGTCTTCATATATTCAGGCATAAAAACTCCCTGTACTCTGTCTCATCACAGAATACAGGGAGTTATAATTTCCAAATTTCTCTCAGGCAACTTTACGAAGTGCCTCACAGGTTCTGTTATATTCTTTTTCTACTTCCACAAAAAGATCTTCATAGCCATCCATGCTTCCGGCACGGAGCAGTTCGGTCAGATCCTTACTTGACGGATACAGATTGTCAAATCCAAGATTCAGGCAGACACCTTTTAAGGTATGTGCCGCACGGAAAGCGGTCTCTACATCTTTTGAATCTAAAGCATCTTTCAGATTCTGAAAACTTGGATCATCCAGAAATTTCAGTGCAAATTTCTGTACAAGTTTCTCATTTACCAGTCTGCTCAACACAGCATCAAAATCTAATCCTAATTCATCATAGCATTCTCTGATTGTCATAATCCTTCTCCTACTCTAAATATTTTCTCCGCATTTCACTCAGAATCTGGGTTTTGCCCCCCCCCTTGAAAAATCGACAAGTTCATCATTTTCAAAATTGGAATATTCTTTTTCCATGTTTTTTGATACTACATCCATAAAATCTTCTTTTACATTCTCAAACTCTTTGAGTTCTGCCTTCTTTTCCCGTTTCTTAAACGGATTATCTTCCGGTGTGCCGGTCTTCATCTTACGTTTGATTCGATCCTGAATATCAAGCAGACACTCCAGAAGAATCGGGTTAAAACATCCACATTCTCCATTCGTGATCATTTCTATCGCTTTTTCATGTGAATATGCTTTCTTATATACACGTTCACTGACAAGCGCATCATATACATCTGCCAGAGAAACTACCTGTGCAGAGATCGGGATCTCATCACCTTTCAGTCCATCCGGATAGCCCTTACCATCATATCGCTCATGATGCCATCTGCAGATCTGATAAGCGACTTTCATCAGTTCTTCATCCTGATAACTTCCCATGTTTTCAAGAATTGATGCGCCAATAATCGTATGATTCTGCATGATCTTGAACTCTTCATCTGTCAGCTTACCAGGCTTATTGAGGATCTTGTCATCAATACCGATCTTACCGATATCGTGCAATGCCGAAGCTGTCGTGATCAGAAGACGTTCTGACCAGCTGAGATCATATTTATCTGTATGCTGTACCAGACTTTCAAGAAGCATTCCTGTAAATATATTGATATTTAAAACATGACTGCCACTCTCTCCATTACGGAACTCAACTATCTGACTCAGAATACCGACCATCATACGGTTATTCTTTTCTTTCTCATATACCTGATTGGTGATCAGTGCGATCAGTCGTCTTTGTTTCGCATAAAGCTTGATTGTATTATATACTCTCCGGTGTACAACACCTGCATCAAATGGACGGTTGATATAATCTGAAACACCCATTTCATAAGCTCTTCGAACAGTCTCTGTCGAATCTTCACTGGAAATCATAATAACCGGGATATCTTCCAGATAATGGTGACGATTCATATAATTCAGGACACCAAATCCATCCATGCCCGGCATAACAATATCCAGAAGCACAAGTGAAATACCTGTTTCATACTTACGAAGCATATCAATACATGTGTCTCCGCTGTCAGCCTCTATAATATCGTATTCCTCATTTAAAATCTCCGACAGGATCTCCCGGTTCATCTCGGAATCATCCACGACCAGAATCCGGTATTTGTACGCTTTTGATCCGTTATTATTTACACTTTCCTGTTGCTCCTTCAGTTGTTCATCATGTTCGGTGACAACCATGTTTTTACAGGTTTTGGCCTGATACATAAACTGATCTGCCTTACGAATTGCCCTCTCAACCGTGCTTCCGCTGCCGGACAGTACGCCTCCGATACTTACCGATAAACGAAGCTGTGAATATCCCGGTACTTTGGAGGAATGGATCTTTCCCTGTATCTGATTCAGTTTGTCTGCAAATGCCTGTTCCCCGATATCCGGCATAACAAGCAAAAACTCATCCCCTCCCATACGGATCAGCATATCTGTCCGTCGGACGTTATCCTTAATAATACCAACTACCGTTGTAAGTGCAAGGTCACCTGCATCATGGCCGAATGTGTCATTGTAGATCTTGAAGTCATCAAGATCGATCATTGCCACACCGGCAGACATATTAGAATTTCGGATACGCTCTTCGTAATAACGTCTGTTATAAATTCCTGTCAGTGCATCGGTATACAGTTCACGATTGTAACCGGAAAGCTGTTTGATAAGTTCATTCCTTCCATCCTCATCCATGACCGCATCTGCATTCATCTGATTGATGAGTTCCATGACATAAGGTTTCCCGTCAATCTCTACATACTTCGAAATTACCTGATATATATTGGAATCCAGATATTCAAGTTTCAGCTGCTCATTTTTTTTACGAAATGCGTCTCTGGAAGTACAGTTCTTACAGTTGTCTCCCTTCTTCCAAAAAGAATAACATTTACACGGAAATCCCTCTGCATCTGTGACATCCTTTATATTTCCCGTTTCAAGAGTTTCTTCATCGAGCAAACGTACCACGTCAAATACCTTACTCAATTCCTTTATCATCACTTCTGATTCCTGCCGTGTCATCGCAGTACCTTTGTTCATTATTCATATCCTTCCTGTAGCAGACATCTGTCTGCCTATTACAAACTTGCTTCCGTCCATTATGTAATAATATGTATTATAGCATTCTGTGATTTCCGCGTAAAGTTTTATCTTCACAGCAGTGACCGAAAAAGTACATTTCATCTGGAAGAAACTCCTTTTTTGTGGTACTCTAGGTAGGTACATTTACATCGTTACAATTATATGTTTACAATTTATTATTTGAAAATTTTGATGCAGAAGGGAGAATAAAAATGCTTCAGGATGATTATATACTGCGCCAGATCCGTGAAATGGTGCGCGCCGTCATGAAAATGTTATTTCAGGTAAGTGCTTCCGAACTGACTCCGGATGTCATTGAAGATAAAGAAGCAAGACAGACACTGGAAACTCTGACTTCCCTTGCCGATGAAGGCAATATCGATGAGGCTGAAAACAAATTATACGAAATGACCTGTGACGGAGACCGCCAGAATCTGGAGATCGGACTTCTTTTCTATTATGCGCTGAATGGAAAAGATGACGAATTTCTCGAGGCAAATGATTTCAGCCGCGAGGAGATCATGATGGGAATCCAGGATCTCGCAGATCGCTACAACTTAAGCGGAATCGCAGAAGCTTTCCGTACTGAAATTCTGTAAATCAGGAGCGATACATAATGAACAAAAAAGAAATATCCGAAATTAAGAAACAGTTTTCGCCAAACAACTGCGCGATCACACGTATCTGCGGCTGCTATGTTGACGGTGAAAAAAACAAAAAAACCGAACTGAAAGAAGCTTTTCTTTCTCTTTCTGAGGAAGAAATGTTCAAATACTTTGAAATATTCAAGAAAACTCTTTCCGGAACCATCGGCAAGAACCTGATCAACATGGAGTTTCCTCTCGACCAGGAAAAAGAGGGCGGCACACAGGAATTTCTTATGAAACTCCGCGGCAGCAAACTTCAGGACAATGCCATTCTGGAGGAATTTTATGATAAGATCATCGAAAACTATGACTACGGCGAGAACTATTATATTATTCTGATCCATGCCGTTTATGATATCCCGGGCAAATCCTCCGACGGCCAGGAAATGTTTGATGCTTCTGATGAGATCTACGATCATATCCTCTGCAGTATCTGTCCGGTTAACCTTTCCAAAGCGGGACTGTGCTACAATGCTGAAACCAACAACATCGAAGACCGTATCCGTGACTGGATCGTGGAAATGCCGGATCTGGGCTTCCTTTTCCCGGTATTCAATGACCGGAGCACAGATATCCACGGACTTCTGTATTACACAAAAAATGCCGAGCAGCTTCGCAGTACTTTCGTAGATGAAATGTTCGGATGCACGACTCCGCTCTCCGCAGGCGGTCAGAGAGATTCCTTTAATGCGCTCGTAGAAGAAACCCTCGGTGATGACTGTGCTTACGATACCGTTATGAACATCCACGAAAAGCTCAATGAATGGGTGGAATCACAGAAGGATTCTCCGGACCCTGCCGTTCTGACCAAGCCGGAGGTGAAACGTCTCTTCGAAGAATGCGGCGTAGAAGATGAAAAACTCGAAACATTTGACCAGACTTATGAGGCAATTGCAGGCGAAAATGCCTCTCTCATGGCAAACAATATCACCAATACGCGCCGTACAGAGATCAGGACACCGGATGTCGTGATCCATGTCGACCCGGACCGTGCGATGCTGATCGAGACACAGGTCATCGACGGACGCAAATGCATTGTAATCCCGATGGAAGGTGACGTCGAGATCAATGGAATCCATGTTTCCGGTGGAAACGGCGGAAGTTCCGAAGATGATCCGGAAGAATTCTGATCGTATATCGTAAAAGGATGACAGGTTTTCCTGCCATCCTTTTTTTATGTTTATCTTATTTGATTATTCGTAGATTCCGTTAACAGTAACATCAAATACTGCTTCTTTACCTGCAAGATCTGTTGCCTGATAATCATCCGGGAAAGTAACTTTTACTTCTACTTTATCTCCAGGATGTGCACCGATCAGCTGCTCTTCGAAGTTATCAATGTATGAACCGGAACCGATCACCAGATCTGTGCCGTTTCCGTCTGTACTTCCACCGTCAAATGCAACATCATCAATCTTTCCTACATAGTCAATGTTGACTGTATCGCCATCTTTGACTTCAAGGGATGAATCAGTGTCATAGGAAGGTGCTTCTGTAACCTCCGGAGTAGCTGTAGCATCTGCTTCTTCTGTTACCTCCGGTGTCTCAGTAGCGTCTGCTTCTTCTGTTACCTCTGGTGTTTCAGTTACTTCTGCTGTTTCATCTGTAGTGTCTTCTGCTGCTGTCTGAATTGTGAATTTATGATTGTCTGTGACTTTCAGTGTCTTCAGAACTTTCTTCTCAACTTTGATGTCAGCTTCATCCAGCCATTTGTCTGTAGTCTCTGTATACAGCTCATTTTCTCTGGTGGAGATAATAGATTCTTTCTTTGTAGCTGTCGCATCCTCGTCGTTTACTTTGTCAAGTTTGACTACGTAGTAAGCAGAATCTGCCTCAATAACATCCGGACCGACTTCGCCGTCTTTCAGTGTTCGGAGAACCTTCATTACCTCATCCGGATAATTACTGGAAGATGCTGTAGTCTCATCTTCGTCATCAGAATCCTCTTCTGACGCATCTTCATTTGTATCAAAAGAACCGCTCAGTACTGTATAAGAGTCATCTACGGATTTTGCGATCTCGCTGAAATCCCCGTCCGGATCTGCATTCAGTCCGTCAAGAATTTTCTGTGCATCTTCTTTTTTCTGTTTGATCTCATCATCGCTCAGGTCAGATGTACTGATACTTACATAGTTAAAAGAAGACTGCTGTGCTTCCTCATCAGAAACATTCTTGTCTACGTCTGCAATGATCGGATCATGCATTCTGCTCTTATATGTCTCAAGTTCCAGATATGTCTTCACCTGATCTTCTGTAACTGCCAGAGTTTTCAGGGTGTCTTCTGTATTTGCGCTCATAAAGGCTGCTGCCGCATCGGCGATTGCCTTCTCGTCATCTTCTGTGATCTCTACATCATAATCAGCTGCTTTTTCCTTAAGGATACACATCAGCTCAATATCTTTCAGTGCCTGCTCTACTGCCTGCTCGCCATAAGTCTTGCCTTTCTCTGCCTCTGTATCCCAGATAGAATAATCAGATCCGCCCATAAAGCTCTTGTACATGGCCTCTGCCTGCGCCTGACCCTCTCTGACAGAAAGGCTTAACATCCCAAGCGGAATCTCTGCACCATCTACAGTTGCAACTGTCTTTGTGCCATCTAATGCTTTTTCACCACAGCCTGTGAGCATTCCCGCTGCCATTACACCGGCAAGTGCTACAACTGCTGTTTTCTTTGTCATTGTTTTCATTTTATCCTCCATCACTGCATGAATTCATATAAATAAGAGTATAAACTTTTTTCCCCGACAGGGCAAGGAAAATCACAAAAACCAGCTATTTTCACTGATATTTCACAGTTTATACTCTTCATGCAGCCGGTTTTATTCTTCTACAAGCTGTTCAAGCTCTGTCAGCAGATCCGTAAGGGCTGTCAGCACATTTCCGCTTCCCTCCGGTGTAAATAAAATCTTCGGTTCCTGCTCGTTTTTGAACTGAAGACCGCGTCTGTATTTCTGCATCAATGCAGGGAATCCGACCGGATTCAGTTTTGCATTTTCATACAAAGTGATCTTCATATCTCTTCCGATCTGTTTGATTTCTGTCACATAACAGCGATGTGCAAGCGCTTTCAGCCGCGCAATGGAAAGCAGGTTCATTACTGCCTTTGGCATCTCGCCAAAACGGTCCAAAAGTTCTTCCAGCATATCGTCATAATCCTGCTGCGTCTCGATCCCGGCGATTCGTTTGTAAATATCCAGCTTCTGATATTCGTTGCTGATATAAGAATCCGGTATAAATGCATCCATGTTCAGATCGATCGTTGTCTCGAAATCCTCCATAGTATGAATACCTTTTGCCTCTTTGACCGCCTCGCTGAGCATCTTACAGTAAAGGTCATAACCGACCGCATTCATATGTCCATGCTGCTCTGCCCCTAGAAGATTTCCCGCTCCTCGAAGCTCCAGATCACGCATCGCAATCTTGAATCCACTTCCGAGATCCGTATATTCGCGAATCGCTGACAGACGCTTTTCTGCTGTTTCTTTCAGCATGGTATTTCTGCGGTACATCAGAAACGCATATGCCGTACGGTTTGAGCGTCCGATTCTTCCTCGCAGCTGATAAAGCTGTGAAAGTCCATATCTGTCTGAATCATGTATGATCATGGTGTTTACATTGGAAATATCCAGGCCTGTCTCAATGATCGTAGTCGAAACAAGCACATCGATATCTCCATTGATGAATGCAAACATGACAGCTTCAAGTTCACGCTCGCTCATCTGTCCGTGTGCAAAATCCACCCTCGCCTCCGGAAGAAGTTTCGCGATTCTGGCAGCCACATCTGCAATGTCATTGACACGGTTATAAACATAATATACCTGTCCGCCTCTTCGAAGCTCACGGTTAATCGCCTCACGGACGGTCTCTTCATCATACTCCATAACGTACGTCTGGATCGGCACACGGTCCATCGGCGGCTCCTCCAGGACACTCATATCACGAATACCGATCATACTCATATGAAGGGTTCGCGGAATCGGTGTTGCCGTCAGTGTCAGTACATCGATGTCTTTTTTCAGCTGCTTGATTTTTTCTTTGTGGGCCACGCCGAAACGCTGCTCCTCATCAATGATCAGAAGTCCTAAATTTTTGTATTCTACATCCTTTGAAAGTACACGGTGCGTACCTACGACAATATCTACCTGCCCTTTTTTGAGATCTTCGATGGTTTTTTTCTGCTGTGCAGGTGTACGGAAACGGCAGAGCAGGTCCACACGTACCGGAAACTCTTTCATTCGCTGAATAAAAGTATTATAAATCTGCTGTGCAAGAATCGTTGTAGGAACGAGATAAACTACCTGACGGCTCTCCTGCACCGCTTTAAATGCGGCACGAAGTGCAACCTCTGTCTTGCCGTAGCCGACATCCCCGCACACAAGACGATCCATGATTTTTGTGCTTTCCATGTCCCGCTTCGTATCTTCAATGGCGGAGAGCTGATCCTCTGTCTCCTCATACGGAAACATTTCTTCAAACTCCCGCTGCCAGACAGTGTCAGGGCCACAGACATAGCCTTCTTTTTCCTGACGTACCGCATAAAGTTCAACCAGCTCACGGGCAATGTTTCGGACTGCACCTTTGACCTTTGATTTGGTCTTTTTCCATTCCTGACCGCCGAGGCGGTTCAGTTTCGGGGGCTTCGCAGTCTCCGCCCCGGAATATTTCTGCAGTGCATCAAGCTGTGTTGCAAGAATATAGAGGTTGCTTCCGTTTCGGTATTCAATCTTAATATAATCCTTCGCGACTTTGTCGACAGCAACCTTTTCGATACCACGATAAATACCGAGTCCATGCTTTTCATGGACAACAAAATCGCCGATCGACAATTCAGAAAAGTCCTGAATACGCTTTCCGTTATATTCTTTTTTCTTTTTGCGCTTCTTCTGCTCTTTACCGAAAATATCCGTCTCTGTGATCACTGCAAATTTGACCATCGGGTATTCAAACCCTTTTCTCGCATGGCCATAAGCAACCATGATCTCGCCAGGTTCCAGAATGCGATCCGAATCTTTCCCGTAAAAAGCGCTTAAACCTTCGTCCTGCAGATCTTTTGCGAGACGTTCGGCACGGGTTCTTGATCCGGAAAGAAGCACGATCCGGTAGCCCTCTTTTTTGTACTGTTTCAGATCCTTTACCAGAAGCTCAAAGCTGCTCTGGTATGAATTCATGGATTTTACGGTCAGATTAAACTGTCCTGTGATCTTCCATCCGGATTTACGCGGATCAAGAAGGGAAAGCCCGATACAGTTACATCTGTTGAGCTTTTTGCACAGTTCTTCCCAGGAGCACATCCAGTTACCGGAAAGTGTCGTCTCGCCTTTTTCCTGACGGTTCCGGCAGCTCTGCTGAAATTCTTCTTCGACTGCCTTCGCATTTTCTTCCAGGTGATTTAATTCATCCAGAAAGAGTATCGAATCTCCGTCTTTGAAATAATCAATAAAAGTAACCCCGCCCTTTTCGATCGGCTGCTCTGCTGCCGGATAAATCATAATCTCATCCAGATTTTCCAGAGATCTCTGGCTCTGTGCGTCAAAGCTTCGGATGGAATCAATCTCATCTCCCCAGAGCTCGATTCGCCATGGATTTTCTTCAGTAAGAGAATAAATATCAATGATACCACCTCTTATTGAAAACTGTCCCGGCATCTCTACCTGTCCGACGCGCTCATATCCCATATGAACCAGTGCTGCTGTCAGTTTGTCCATATCAAGGCTGCTGTCATTACGGAAATGTATGAGCTGTTTTTCAATCTTTTCCAGCGGAAGCAGATAATCCATACAGCCATCAATACTGGTAACGACCGTAATCTCCTCCTGCCGTTCCAGAAGCGCACGGATAACCTGCATACGCTGACGTATCAGAAGGTTTCCGTGAATATCTGCCTGAAAGAAGAGCAGATCCTTTGCCGGATAATAATAAACACGCTTATCATAAAAGCGGTAATCCTCGTAAAGATCTTTTGCTGTCTTTTCATCTGCCGCAATTACCAGATGAGATGGAAAAAGCCCGGAAAGCCCATACATAAGATGAGCTTTCTGGGACTCTATACAACCACTGACTTCCAGAATTCCATGATTCTTTTTTGCCTGTTTTTCAATTTCTTCGATCTCTGCAAGACTTTGCAGAGGCTGCAAAAATGTTTTCATACATTCCCCGTTTTCTTGTTATATTCATTCATGGCTGCGTCCACGCTGTCCGTCAGAATCAGTTCAACTGCTTTGCACGCTCTCTCCTGCGCTTCTTCGACAAGGACACGGTCATCCTTATCAAATCTTCCCAGCACATAATCAGCCAGATCCCAGCCCTTTGGCTTCGCACCAACGCCAACTTTGATACGCACAAAGTTCTGTGTTCCGAGCTGCTGTATAATGTGTTTGATTCCATTATGACCGCCTGCACTGCCTTTTTTGCGGATACGGAGCTGTCCCGGATCAAGATCGATATCATCATAAATGACGATCATCTCTGTCTCCGGATTGATCTTGAAGTAGTTTGCCATCTCCCGGATCGGTCCGCCGCTTAAGTTCATATAAGAAAGCGGCTTCATCAGAATCACCGGCTGTCCGCCGATTCTTCCTTTTCCGTACATGGCATTAAATTTCACGCCAGCCTGCGGAACCTGATATTCTTCCACAAGCTTGTCTATTACATCAAATCCCATATTGTGGCGTGTCGCTTCATACTGCCTTCCGGGATTTCCCAAGCCTACGATCAGATACATTCTTATTTCCTCACTGTGTTAATTAAAGTAAACCATCTCATCTGCCAGCGGCTCACAGGGCTCCACGTATTCTGCATCCAGAACAATGCCCTCTTCGCCCTGATATTCGTTACGCTTCTCAATACCGACTTTTGCAGTGACTTCTACCCACTGTCCGGCTGTAAGCTTCGGTGCATAAGCACTCTTGCATACATAACCGAGAAAAGTCGTATCATCTGCACAGCAGGTCATTGCTGTACGCCCCGGAACAAAGAATTTACTTCCCATTCCGCGCGGTTTCATGACTCTTGCTTTGAATTTGACGGTTTTGCCATCGTAATTTTCCGGATGATCCATCGCATCGACAAACCAGATACCATAATCTTCAGGCAGGATCTCGATAACCGGTGCGTCCATATCAAATGGCATCTCATCCTGGAAAATATCGCCAAGCTCACCTTCTTCATCCTCAAAAATGACTTCGGCTCTCTGATTGGCAACTTTGATTCCACGACGGTAAGTCGGAAGCGGGTCTTCTTTCTTGCAGCGGTTAAAGATAACCATATCTGTATTTTTGATCATATCCATAAAAATGGATTTCATGTTTGCCATATACATCTGGAAAGTGCTGCCATCGACACATGTGATCTGCTGCTCGACGCCCCAGCCTTTCGGAAGCTGCATCTTTTCAAAATTGCTTACCAGCCACATGCCATTATATTCTATGATGACACGCTCTGGCTGATGAAGAATATCCATTGCGACAAGACGGTCTGTTGTAAAATCTTCTTCGTTTTCGATGACTTCCACAACTGTATTGTTTGCTTTCAGAATTGCCGGATCATATTCTTCTTCACCTTCTTCACAGAGGATCAGAAGTGTCTTTCCGTCTGTGTGAAAATAGTCCTGCTGGATCGTGAAGCTTAAGAACGATGTTTTACCGCTCTCCAGAAAACCGGTCATTAAATAAATCGGTACTGTAATTTCATTCATGAACTGTATTATCCTCCATCATTACAGGCCAAAAAGTTCAGCCAGTTTGTCCTCTTTCAGTTTGGATCCGATTACGCAGAGACGACCTGTGTATTCCGGTGCACCTTCACGGATCTCTGTTTCTTCCGGAACCATGTCAAAGTAGATCCATGTTCCGTCTTCTGCCGGAAGCATACCTTTTGCACGAAGGATGATACCGTACTCGTCTGATGCTGAAAGAGCTTCAAGCATTTTCTCAAGATTTTCTCTTGTAAATTTCCTGATCGTCTCACGGCCCCAGCTTGTAAACACCTCATCTGCATGATGATGGTGATGGTCATGATGATCATGTCCACAGCCACATTCATGGTCATGATCGTGATGATGATGCTCATGCTCTTCGTGATCGTGGTCATGTCCACATCCGCATTCATGGTCATGGTCGTGATGATGCTCATGTTCTTCGTGATCGTGGTCATGTCCACATCCGCATTCATGGTCATGGTCGTGATGATGCTCATGTTCTTCATGATCGTGATGGTGATGTTCGCCATGTTCATGTACATGTCCGCATTCCGGGCATACTTCCTCTTCTTCCATCAGTTCCTGCGCAAGGGATACCGGATGTTCCATAACATCAAGAAGTTTCTTTCCGTCCAGTTTTTCAATCGGTGTAGTGATGATTGCAGCTTTTGCATTGATCTCACGGAGAAGTTCCAGCGCAGCCTGTGCTTTTGCTTCATCTACGATATCAGTACGGCTCATAATGATTGCTCCGGCATATTCTACCTGATTATTAAAGAACTCACCAAAGTTTCTCATATACATTTTGCATTTCTTTGCATCAACAACAGTTGTGTAGCTGTTCAGTACAAGCCCTGTCTCTTCTTCAACACCCTGTACAGCCTTGATAACATCAGATAATTTGCCGACACCGGATGGCTCGATCAAGATTCGGTCCGGATGATATTTGCTGATTACTTCTTTCAGAGATGCACCAAAATCACCAACCAGTGAGCAGCAGATACATCCTGAATTCATTTCGCGAATCTGAATTCCTGCTTCTTTCAGGAAACCACCATCAATACCGATTTCACCGAATTCATTTTCAATCAGTACGACCTGCTCGCCCTGAAATGCGTCTTTCAGAAGCTTTTTAATCAGTGTTGTTTTACCGGCTCCAAGAAATCCGGAAATAATGTCAATTTTAGTTTTTTCCATGGTTGTATTTCCTCTCTTTCTGCCCGAAGACAAAGTAACTCTTGTTTATTTGTTTTATACCACTAACTCATAACGTAATTTAACCAGGAGGCATTTATACCCCCTGGTTATAATGTCCACAGAGACTCTTATTATTCATTAAGATCAGCCGTTGATCATGAAGCTGAGAAGTTTGTCGATATCTTCTTTCTCATATGCAACGATCTCAAGTTCCGGAATTTCTCCGCCGGAGAAGATGTTTGCAAGAGATACGTACTGGGAAAGTTTGGATTTGAGGTTCAGTCTGTCTCCTTCACCTGTTACCAGTTCTACTTTGCCTTTACAGCTATCTACTACTTCAAAAAATTTGTCAATGTCTTTAATATTTGATACTTTCATTTTTGTTTCTCCTTTCAAAATTTTATTATTTAAATTATATATTTCTTAGCTATCTCATACCTTTCGGTCGCGTTCAGTATAACCTATCTTCACAGAAAAAGCAATGGCTTTTACATACAATTAACCATTGATTTCAACCCCACTTTTGTACAGGATTAATAAGTAAATACTGCAACTCCATATCCCGGAAGCGAATAACCGAAGGAATATTCTCTGTGATCGCATTCCTGTTCTTCTGCTTTAAAAATCTTTGGTTTGTCGAGGAGTCCGTTTTCATCCATGATCAGCTTGTACTGTTTTTTCTTCGGAACACCTACACGATAGTCTGGTCTGTCGACCGGTGTGTAATTTACCACAAACAGAAGATTATTTCGCTTCGTCGGTGATTTTCTTATCAGGCTGAAAATGCTTCTGTATGCATCATCCGCATTGATCCATTCAAATCCTTCCGGATCATTGTCGGCTGCATACAGTGCCGGGTACTTCGTATACATATGAAGAAGTGTCTTCACAAAATTCTGAAGATCCTGATGCTTTTCTTCTTTGAGGAGATACCAGTCAAGTTCTCTCTCCTCACTCCATTCACGGAGCTGCCCGAACTCCTGTCCCATAAACAGAAGTTTCTTGCCCGGATGGAACAGCATAAACGCATATGCAGCTTTCAGATTACGGAACTTATCGTCCGGATATCCAGGCATTTTGTTAAGCATCGAACATTTCAGATGTACAACTTCATCATGAGAAATAACAAGTACATAATTTTCACTGTATGCATACGTCATGGAGAAGGTCATCTTGTTGTGATTGTCTTTACGGAAATACGGATCCAGCTTCATGTATTCAATGAAATCGTTCATCCATCCCATATTCCACTTCAGCGAGAAACCGAGTCCACCGTCCTCTGCCTTACCGGTAACCAGCGGCCATGCCGTTGATTCCTCTGCAATCATGACAGTACCATGATTCCTGCCAAGCACAACTGTATTCAGATGTTTGAAAAATTCGATTGCTTCGAGATTTTTGTTGTCACCATATTTATTGGCAACCCATTCCCCATCTTTCTTGCCGTAATCCAGATACAGCATGGATGCAACCGCATCGACACGCAGACCGTCTACGTGGCATTCCTCTATCCAGAAAAGTGCATTAGCGATCAGGAAGTTTTTGACCTCCGGCCGGCCGTAGTTGTAAATCTTCGTTCCCCAATCCGGGTGCTCTCCCTGTCTCGGGTCTTCATGTTCATAAACAGCCGTTCCGTCAAAGTTTGCAAGTCCGTGTGCATCCTTCGGGAAATGTGCCGGAACCCAGTCAAGAATAACACCTATCTTGTTGCGATGAAGATAATCGATCATATATTTGAAATCTTCTGCTGTTCCGTAGCGGGAAGTCGGTGCATAATAACCGGTTACCTGATAGCCCCAGGAGCCGTCAAACGGGTACTCTGCAATTCCCATAAGTTCGACATGGGTATAGCCCATTTTCTTTACATAAGCAGCCAGCTCATGTGCCAGTTCGCGATAATTGTAAAATCCCGGATCATCCTCATCCTTTGCTTCATGTTTCTTCCATGAACCGGGATGAACTTCATAAATTGCCATCGGACTCTTTTTCTCATTAAATTCCGGACGGTGTTTCATCCAGGTAGTATCTTTCCATTTATAACTGGAAATATCTGCAATTCTGGATGCTGTTCCCGGACGAAGCTCCGCTTCATTGCCATATGGATCGGCTTTGTAAATTTCCTCACCGTGATAACCGATAATATAAAACTTATAAAGGTCACCGATTTTTGCCTCAGGTATAAAAGTCTCATAGACTCCGATTGGTCCTGTCTTCTGCATCGGGTTCTTCTGAATATCCCATTCATTAAATTCACCCACTACAGAAACAGATCTGGCATTCGGTGCCCACACTGCAAAATAGACACCTTTTTTGCGTCCCCGCATCGTAGGATGCGCTCCGAGCTTTTTATAAATGTCGTAATGGGTTCCCTGTCCGAACAGATACTGATCCAGCTCTGTAAACTGCAACTTCTCTCCCATTCAAACGTACCTCCCTTAATTGTTAATTTGCTACTTTCTGATTCTTCATCGGCATTATGCACATGATTAACGCCGATCTTTCGTATTTTTATAGACACATTATACCAATCCATATAGTTCCCGTCAATTAAAACAACAAGAAGTCTGTAAGAAAAAAATTACAGAAAACGTAAAAAAAGAGAACTTGTCCGGCAGGAATGTATCTGTACTTCCCTGCCATTCATGTCCTCTTTTGTAAGCTGCTTTATTCCGTATTACTCCTCCGAATAATCGCCTTCATCATAACTTCCGTCATCGTAGGAGCTATCATCTGAATATCCGTCATCGGAACTTCCATCATCGTAGGAACCATCATCTGAAGATTCATCATCGGCAGAGCCATCGTCATAACCTCCATCCGATGTATCTGTGGTATTTCCGCTGTATCCTGCAACGATTCCCTTCTGCAGGGAGCTGTCCCAGAAATCAGAATAATTGGCACCCTGTAAGGTAACTCCCTTCGCTGCTGCCAGCTCGCTGACAGTCATCAGCTTATATCCTTTCTGCACAAGTTCCGGAATCATCTTGATTGCCGCCTGTACCGAAGGTTCATGAATATCATGCATCAGAATGATAGAACCATCTGTAAGGTCACCATTCATAACTGCATCATAGTCCTTGTTTACATCCAGATAACTCCAGTCCAGAGAATCCAGTGACCATGTAAAAAACGGTTTACCTACAGTAGAAATGATATCATCACTCCAGTTGCCATAAGGTGCACGTGCCACACTTGCTTTCTGTCCACAGGCTTTTTCCAGTGCTGCATCTGTATCGGAAAACTGTTTTGCCACAGAGTCCATACTCAGATCATAAAGATTCGGGTGATCCCAGGAATGGCTGCCGATCTCACAGCCGATATCCGCCATACGCTGTACTGTGGATTCCCAGCTTCCTACATTCTGTCCAAGCATAAAGAATGTCGCATGTGCATTGTTTTCTTCCAGACAGTCAAGAAGTTCATCAGTGTATTCTCCTGGACCATCATCAAAAGTAAATGCAATTCGTGTCTTATGCTGACTCGGATCATAAGTACCATCATCGTTGAAGTAATAATCATCAAATCCGACTTCCACCCATCCGGTCTTTATGTAACCGTTATCATCAAAGTAATATGTAGAACCATCGATTTCCTGCATACCGCCGGCGAAATATGTACCATCTGCATTCTGATACCATTTACCGTTTTCATCGTCATGCCATCCGGTTGTAAGCTGTGCCGCTTTCGTCAGATCGCTCTGCCCTTTGACCGGCTGGCGTATCGCCGCGTTTGTTTCTGTACTCGTATCTCCTGTATCTGTACTGTCCGAACTGCTGTCAGTAGTTGTGCTGTCTGTCTCTGCCTGTACCTGCTGTGGTTTCTCTGTATTTCCGCCACCGGCTCTGTTAATAACCGGAAGAATGATTCCGCGGATTACAAAAATCAGTACCAAAATGATTGCAACGACATATGCACCCTTTTTCATCATCTGCCGTCGTCTTATCTGCTGTTGCTTTTTGCGCATTCGTTCGCGCAATACCCTCTTATCCATTGACTCCACCTGCTGTATTTTCTATATCTTTATCTTTTCTTATTATCATAACGCATTTAATTCTGAAATACAATGACAGGTATTTAAATAACTCTCTTTAATTCAAGATTTTCACTTACAAGCAGTAAGTCCGCCTGCTTTCCGATTCGAATAGAACCAACACGGTCAAATATTCCAATACTTCTGGCAGGATTTGCGGTCGCCGCCATAATCGCCTGTTCCAGTGGAATTCCAAATTCTATTGCTTTACACATACATCCATAAAGATTCGTCGCAGAACCGGCTAGCGTACCATCTTTCAGAACTGCTTTTCGATCCTTAACAGTTACTTCCTGTCCGCCAAGCTCATATGTACCATTTTCCATCCCTGTCGCACGCATAGAATCACTGATGAGGATCACACGCTCCGGTCCGAACAGCCGAAATGCTGCGCGGATTGCAGACGGATGAATGTGATATCCGTCGCAGATCAACTCAACCATGCACTCCGGATCATCCATTGCCGCACCGATCAGTCCCGGTGCTCTGTGTCCAAAAGGCTGCATCGCATTGTAAAGATGCGTAACATGATGCGCACCAAGCTTCATTGCTCTTGATGCGCAATCATAATCTGCTGCTGTATGTCCCAGTGAAATGCAGACCTCTTCGTGCATTTCCTTTATAAATTCTTCTGCACCGTCCATATTCGGAGCCAGTGTAACAAGACGCACCAGGCCATCGACATCCTGATTCAGTTCTCTTACAAATGCCGCATCCGGTGCTGCGATCCATTCCTCTACATGTGCACCCTTTTTGGCAGGATCAAGAAACGGTCCCTCCATATTGATGCCGACAACTTTAGCTTCCTCTTCTGTCTGTGCGCCTTTGATTGAAGCAAAGATCTGGCGGAGCCGTTCTTTTGGAAATGTCATCGATGTCGGGCAGTAGGAAGTAATTCCGCAGCATTTTTCGTACTGCAGGATTTTCTTAAGTCCTTCCGGATTTCCATCGGAAAAATCCTCCCCCGCTGCACCGTGACTGTGGATATCCACAAGTCCCGGCAGTACCAGCAGACCTTCTGCATCTATGACTTTTTCGTCATCCTGATATTCGGCTTTGTCTACCAGACGATGATCGTTGATATAAAGTGCCTGTTCCAGAAAGCTTCCATCCTCCTGAAACACCTTTCCGCCTTTTATGATCATTCTTCAGCTACCTCGTCTGTAGCGTCCTCTGCGGCTGCATCTTCGGTATCCACATTATCTTCTGTATCATCGCCCGTATCAATATCCATGGATTCATCATATTCTTCCAGATCATAACCTTCGTCTACCGCATCCGCATCATCACCTGCTACTTCTGTGACATTTGCATTGTCAACGATAAAACGCTCTACACGCAGAAGAGCCAGTGATTCATTGACTTCCTGTTCGCCGTATGTCTCGATCATTTCATCAATGCTTGCAAATCCATATTCTTTAATCAGATCATCTTTTAACTTCTGAGTTTCTTCATCATCAATGCTGAGTCCTTCTGCATCCATGATTCCCTGCACGATCAGATTCTGTTCTACTTTGGACTCTGCATACTGCTGGCATTCTGACTCATAATCTTCCTCTGACATTCCCTGAGATTCCAGGAAATCAGCCATCTCCATACCGGCATCTTTCACATATTTTTCATTGAGTTCCTGATAGGATTTCTTTGCTGCATCAACATCTTCTTTCGGATAATCTTTGATTTCGGAAGCTGCCTGTACTTCATTCCATGCATCACTGTAAAGCTCATAATCTGCGGTCTGCACAGCTGTGTCTTCAAGCTGTGTCTTAACTGCTGCGCGGTATTCATCAACAGTCTTATATTCTGTATTCTCAGCTACCCATTCATCAGTCAGTTCTGCCGGACGGGTAAATTTCTGAAGTGTAACTTTAAATACAACTGCTTTGCCTGCTACGGATTCTTCATAATAATCGTCAGGGAAAGTCAGATCCAGTTCTTTTGTTTCACCGGATTTCATTCCGACAATGCCATCCTCAAATCCATCGATCATCTCACCGTCACCGACCACAAGCTCATAATCTTCTGCAGAACCACCGTCAAATTCTTTGCCGTCAATAGTTCCTGTAAAATTGATCGTTACAGTATCTCCATTTTCTACGGTGCCGTCTTTTACTTCACTACCATTATCTTCCAGATTATAATTGATCTCTGCCTGCACATCATCGTCTGTAACTGGCTGTGAAGTACGGGTAAGTTCCAGTCCCTTATATTCACCTATTGTCACATATTTGGAAACATCTTTGACGGAAACCAGTCTGTTTTCCCCGGAAGAATCTGTTTCTTTTGTGTCTGTATCGGTGCTGTCTTTCTCTGAATCTTCACTGTCCTTTGTATCGGTTGTTTCTGTGGTCGTTTTTTCTGTATCAGATGATTTGCCGCATGCGGCTGCTGAAACCGCCATACACATAATTAACATTGCAACTACTGCTTTTTTCTTCATAATAAAGCTCCCTTCATTTTAACATCTTTACATTTGAGGTACCGGTGTCGGTCTGGAAGAATCCCATACATCAGCCACATCAAAGAGGTCACTGAGCATTTCCGGATTGTAATACATACGATATCCATCGAGATTTCTTCTTCCCTGACGAAAATACTGGTCTGTGATCTGTACAAAATACTGGCTGGAATCTACATTACAGAAATAATCGTATCCTGCACTCTTATAGTACTGGAATTTCGGGTTATCTGAAGAATATCCCGACCAGTCACCGATATCGGCACCAAATGCAAAGATGATCATATCGGTATCTCCAAGGATCGGTGCAACATAGGATTTCCATTTCTGGTCATCCGTCTTAAGGTCTTCTGCGGAACGCTCCGTTGCATTCATATGTCCCCATGTGTGGCTTGCAAATTCCCATCCTTCTGCCTTCATGGCATCAGCAACTTTTGTCGCATCTGCCACATCCTGATCATAGTCAAAATCCGGATTGTCCTCCAGGAATTTCTTCTGATCATCCTGTAAGTTCTCACCGGTCTTGTAAGCAATATCGGTTCTGTATCCAAGCACTCCGTTGTATCCGGTCATAGCAAGGATTCCCTTGCGTCCATGATAAGAAAAATCCGGATGTTCTTTAATGAAAGTATCCAAAAGCGGTACAAGATCGTAATCACCGACTGATACACTTCCATCTGCTTCGACGTATTCGTTCTTTACCTCTCCATTCTCATCCAGCACCAGTTTCGATGCACAGCCATCACCATCCATGTAGTGATAATAGCTGACATCATCCTGTGAAAGAACAAATGGAATCTTGCCTTCCGGCACCATGATCTTGCCACGGCTCATCGTACCGTCATCATTCACTGTCGCCATATCATGTGGACTTACCAGAACATATCCCTTGTCATACATGATCTGAATAATTTTATTGAACTCACTGACTGTCGTCATTACCTGATTATAATTTCCTGATTTTGAATCACCGTCAAAAGCTCTGCCTGTATCATCAATCAGCGTATGAAAAAAAACATGTGTGATCTGCTCCAGTGGATATTCCACCAGTGTGGATTTGGCAACCTGACATTTTGCTGCAAGATCCATATAATCTTTATTTGTATCAAAATCATCCTGCTGTTTCAGAAGTTTGATTGCTTCATCATAATTGTACTGCTGGTACATCAGCGTTGCCTGATCCAGCACCGAACCCTCACTCTCTGAAGTATCATCTTTCTTATCTGAATCCTTTTTGGCTGCTGAAACAGTCTGCGTAAGTCTGTTTCCGATGTCTGTCGGGAAATAACCTCCGCCTGCCAGAACAGCGGCTGTCAGAACAGCTGTCAGTATCATTGCTCTTTTTTTCATCTCATTGTTCCCCTTTACTTATCATCAGCCCATTGGCGGCACCGGTGTCGGTCTGGCAGGATCAAACACACTCTTTGCATCAAAGAGATCCTCCAGAAGTTCCGGGTTATAATACATACGGTATCCGTCTAAATTTCTTCTTCCCTGACGGAAATACCGATCTCTGATCTGTACAAAATATTTGCTCGAATCTACATTGCAATAATAATTGTATCCCATGCTCTTCAGATATTCAAACTTATCTCCGGAATAATCTTCTGCATCTGTAAGATCCGTTCCAAACGCAAAAATAATGATATCCGTTCCACCAATCAGCGGATCCACGTTATCCTTAAATTTCTGCGTATCTGCCTGCAAAGTCTCCAGTGAAATCTGTCCGATATTCTGATGACCCCATGTATGACTTGCAAACAACCAGCCTTCTTCTTTCATGGCATCGGCAACTTTTTTGGCACCTTCCCGTTCTTTCTCAAGGCTGAAATCCGGGTGACTGTCAAGCCAGTCAACCTTGTTCTGATCAAGGTCATCGGGTCTTGTTTCATAGCTCTGATCCGTACGGTAACCAAGGATGCCATTGTATCCGGTGAGCGCTACAATACCCTTTGCTCCTCTGTAGGAAAAATCCGGATGCTTCTCAACGAAACGGTCGATCAATGGAACCATGTCATAGTCACCAACTGAAATGCTTCCGTCGTCTTCTACATATTCGTTACGCACTTTACCTTCATCATCCACAACGAGCTTTGTTGCAAATCCGTCTCCATCCATATAATGATAATAGCAGACATCATCCTGCGACAGTACAAATGGAATCTTGCCCGGCGGAAGAAGAATCTCTCCCGGTGTCATTGTACCGTCATCGTTCGCCTTAGCCATATCGTAAATACTGACCATGACATAACCCTTTTCATACATGGTCTCCGTGATCTTGTTGAATTCATCGATTGTTGTCATGACCTGATTGTAATCCGCTTCTTTATAATCACCGTCAAAAGCTTTAGACGTATCTTTGATCAGTGTATGATAAAACACATGCGTCACTTCCTCCAACGGCCATGAAGTACAGGAATCTCTGTCTGATTCGTATTCTTTTACCGCATTCTGCATGTCGGTATTGCTCTCGTAATCCGACTGTTTCTTAAGAAGATCGATCGCACTCTGATAATCATACTGCGCGGCCAGAAGCTTCGCCTGCTCCATTGCACTTGGTCCCTGCTGCTCCGCCGGGACTTCCTGTGAATCTTCTTTCTTCTGTGTTTCTTTCGTGGAAGATGCTGACTGTGTACTGCTGTGACGGATAAAACCAGCAATACCATTCACGGCCCCTGCTACTACCACGAGTGTAATAATACCTGTCGCCCCAAGGATCATAATCTTTTTCCTGCGTTCCCTCTTCTGGCGTCTCAGTCTGCGCTGACGGCGTCTCTCCCTCAGCTCACGGTCTATATCATCAGTCATATCCGTATATCCGCCCTCTCGGTCTGTATCTATATTTTTGTTCTCTGTCTCTTTCATACTAACTCCCTGTATGGTTTATTCTGTAATTCCTAGTATACCCGTAAATCGGTGTATTTTATTACAGCCTGCTGATTTTTACATGTTCCACATATAAGAAATATGTTTTCATTATACCTGTTTGCCCGCTGTATTTCCATATCTTTTCCTGTTCTTCATGGAATTTTCCTGAATTTGTTTGCCTTTTGTAATAAATGATGTTAGAATATATTTCGCATGACATTAGTTTGTAAATTTACATATTGAGGAGGGTATTTATGAGTACACTTACCATCGTCCTTCTTGTAATCCTGATCATCCTGATCGGTGCTCTGATTGCTCTTTATTTCTTTGGAAAGAAAGCTCAGAAGAAACAAGAAGAACAGCAGGCTCAGATTGAAGCAGCAAAACAGACCGTATCTATGCTGATTATCGATAAGAAACGGCTTCCATTAAAAGAATCCGGTCTTCCGCAAATGGTGATCGATCAGGCTCCGAAGCTTATGCGCCGTTCCAAACTTCCGATTGTTAAAGCAAAAGTCGGACCGAAGATCTCCGTACTGATCGCAGACGAAAAAGTCTTTGATCTGATTCCGGTTAAGAAAGAAGTCAAAGCAGAAGTCAGTGGTTTATACATCGTTGGTGTAAAAGGAATCCGTGGTTCCCTTGAGACTCCGGCTCCTAAGAAAAAAGGCTTCTTCGCCAGATTACGTAATAAATAATTTCATACGGATCATAAAGCAAACACCCGAAGGTTCATCCCTCCGGGTGTTCGTTTTTGTAATTACATATCTGTTCTTCAATTTTCATAAAAAGAAAAATCTCCGAGATCTTTTGACTGTGCCTGAACCGTCAGGTAACAGTCTGCCACATGTTCTTCATTCATATCCAGTGCATAATCCACTTTCATTTGAATGCGGTCTTCGTCCTCCATGATTTCAAGACCTGTTGCGGCAATTCCCATCTGAAGTGTTCCAAACGGTGTCGAATAAAGAGTCATATTTTTTTTGCCCTGTTCAAACACCATATGTACATTTACCTGCCCCTGCTTACGTACTTCCACACCCTGTGGAGACAGCTTAATGTAATTGACTGTCGGCTGTGCCGTATCATCCATCATTTCTTCATACCGAAGATAATGGCTTCCGTTTCGATAATAATACTGTCCGGGAACAACGATTTCAAGCGGTTCCTGCTCATCCTCCGTATCCATCATCTGAAGTCCCCGTACACGAATAAGTACATCTTTTTTCATTTGTTTCTCCTAATACTTCTCAATGTCGATTTTGCGTGTCATGGTTACATCATAAGGCAGAATGGAATTGGCAAATTCCTTGAATTCATCTGCAAGGTCACTGACATAAAAGCGGTATGGAAACTCTGCCTGCTGTTCTCCGCTACTCAGAAGATCCATTTTCGTCAGAAGGCTCTTTAATTCCAGTGCCGTCTCATACGCCGGATTGACCAGACGGACTTTCTCACCCATCACTTCCTGAATCGTTGAACGGATCAACGGATAATGCGTACATCCGAGAATCAGAGTGTCTACCTGCTCATCTTTCAGCTCCTGCAGGTAACGGGATGCAACCTCGACCGTAACCGGATCATGCAACCATCCTTCTTCTACCAGCGGTACAAAAAGCGGACATGCTTTACCGATCACCGTAATCTCCGGATCCAGCCGTTTCAGATAAGATTCATGAATGCCACTTCCCACCGTACCTACAGTACCGATCACACCAACTCTTTTATTGTTTGTCTCTTCTGCTGCCACACGGGCACCTGCCTCGATCACACCGATCACCGGTATATCAAGCTTATCCTGTACTGCTTCCAGTGCAAACGCACTTGCAGTATTACAGGCGATCACGATCGCCTTGACATTCTGTTCTCTCAGAAAATGCACGATCTGACTGGAATAGCGAATGACGGTATCTTTTGATTTGCTTCCATATGGAACCCTTGCAGTATCTCCAAAATATACGATTTTTTCTGAAGGAAGATTTCGCATGATCTCACGTGCTACGGTCAGCCCGCCCACACCGGAATCAAACACACCGACAGGCGCATTCTTATCTATCATATATGTATCTCCATTTCTTAAATAATGTAGTCCGGAAAGCCCTGCGACTATCCGGACTATTTATCATCTTACCACCTCTCAAGGGCTTTCGCAAGCCAGAAGGAAATCTTTGGCTTCTGATCTGTCTGTGAAAAGCAAAACTGTGGGTACAGGCTTCCCCACCATGCCATCACCCCGGGTGTATGCGACCCCGGAACGCTGCCTCCAAGAAGCGCAAGCGCAAGCATCCCGGCAAGAATTGAAGCTTGTACCCTGTGTTTTCTGTTTCCGAGAATGTCTCTTATTCTTGCCGCCTCTGTTTTCCATATATCTATTTTTCCGTTCTGCCGCAGCCACTCTTTCATATCAAATGCCTCCTGTACATACATAATTTCTGATTACTCTGTCAGAAGTATTGACCATTTTCGGTATTTTATTCCAGAAACACTTCCAGTTCTCCGTCAACAAGCGTAATTTGCGGAAGAGAAAGCAATGCTCCATCCTGATACCACTGATGATACACCTGCCGCAATGTCACTCCTTCTTTTTGCTGTGCCGGAACCCGGTTTTCAAGAAGCCCTGTCAGATAATCCCCGATGGAAGCACCGCCACTGTCCCATTTCAACACAGCCTCCGGATCTTCAGTTCTGAAAAGATAAATATTCTCTCCCGCCAGCGGTTCCATTTTCAGGTAGTTCAAAAAAGCCTCCCACCTGCCGCTTTCCATCAGCTCATTTCCCATGATAATGACCTCGAGATGTCCGATATCAAGATATCGGTTCTGGCTTCTGTCATAAAGCTTCTGAATTGCCTCAAAATCGTTTCCTTTCAATGTCAGTACTGAATGATCTGTATTTTCTTCCTCTTTTCCCTGACCGGTCGCCTCCGGCAGATCCGGCATTCCGTATGAAATGACGAAATCATCTCCTGAAACATCAATGCCAAGCGCCAGCGGATACATTCGTTTTTCCGGCTCAATTCCCGCGCAGCCGACACAGGTCATTGCAAGTATCAGGAAAATACAGCCAGTCACTGCTGCTTTTTTTATCTGTTTCTGTCTGCCGCGCAAGAACAGATACAGCAATATGACAAGAAGTCCAGGCACAAAAATTCGCGCCAGATATTTTTCAAACAGATCTGCGACTGTCATACCGTCTGCCTCAAAAATCGACACCACATATACTGCCACCGGAAGCCAGAATTTTCCTGTCCCGATATGCGCTGATGTCAGTATCCGTTCTCCATAATAAAAAACACTGCCGACTGCAAACAGCAGACTATACAATAGAAAGCCCATCCACAGCACGTCAAACCTCGCCAGAACATTTCCCGGCAGATCTGCCCCTGCCAGCAGAGAAAGAACCGGCCATGTTTCAGACTGCACTCTCCGCCATCCCAGCACAGCCGGAAGCAGCAACAGTACACAGATCATAACCCCGCTGACTGTCAGAATTCCCCATATCACAGTCTTTCCTGCGCTGCCCCTCTTTTCAACATCTTTCATCACAAACGGAAGCAGACTGATTCCCGAGAAAAAGCACAGATAACGGTATGCCGACCGGATACTTGTTTCTATAGAAAAAGATTCCTCCTGAAACAGTTCCGTGATATATTCTGTCTTTCCCTGTCCCGCACACAGTACCAGCAAAAGCAGGATAGCCCCAAGAAAAATTCCTCCTGTAACTTCTGCCATCCTGCCTCTTTTCTGCATTCCTTTTTCCATCCCATAGGCACAGACAAGTACTGCAAATAACAGCAGCCATTTCTCAGAGATACCAAAGATCAGCCACACAGGAATGATCCTGCCGATCAGGTTCAGAAGATACGCTCCCGCCATCACAAGATAGATAAGAAAAAATCCCCCGAAGATTACCGCCCCAGCTTTTCCGAAGGATCGGATCATATCTGCATATCCATAGGTGCTTCGCAGATAAAAGAAAGAATACAACAGAAGAAAAATTACTGCCAGAATAATTCCCATCACACCGGACAGCCCCAAAAGTCCACCTTTTCCATTCAGGCAGAGCAGAAAAGGAGCCAGAAATGTCAGCAGAATCTGACGGTATAACTGTCGGTGTGAAATTCGATTATTTTCTGCGTATTTCATTTTCCGCCTCCTTGCCTGCCGCTTTCGTCTGCGCTTTACGTTTCAGCCTCAGACTCTGGTCACTTTTTGCATATACCGGACGATACTGCCTTTTCTTAAACGGAATGCGCCAGATGCCGTCCCCTACCCGGCTTACCGGATGTTTTCTGACAAAGGGAACAAGATACGGCACACCAAAACTCAAAAGTCCGGACAGATGTGAGATCATCAGGTACAATCCCAGTACGATACCATAGATTCCAAGATAACCACCCAGAAACAAAAATCCATATTTCATAAGCCGGAATGCCGATGCAAATTCCTCATCCGGAATCACCATGGAGCCTAATGCTGTCAGCGCTACGATCATCACGACAATGGGGCTTACAAGATTTGCACTCACTGCCGCATCTCCGATGATCAGACCTCCCACGATTCCGATTGCATTTCCAAGTGCGCCTGGTACACGTACCCCGGCTTCTCTGATCAATTCAAAAGCAAGCTCCAGCAGCATCAGTTCCGTCACACTTGTAAAAGGCACCCCTTCCCGCGCCTCTGCAAAGGAAAGAAGCAGATTCGCCGGAAGGATCTGAGTATGAAAACGAATCACCGCCAGATAAAGTCCCGGCAGAAGCATTGCAGTCAGAAGTGCCAGATAGCGCAGAATCCTTAAGAAGGATGCCGTCTCGAAATGATGATACCAGTCCTCGCTGCTTTCCATAAATCCGCTGAATGAACCGGGCAAAATCAGCGCAGACGGAGAATTGTCACAGAGCAGCACAACCTTTCCGTTCAGAAGTTCCAGTGCTGCACGGTCCGGCCGCTCCGTAACCTGATACTGAGGAAATGGAGAATACCACGGTTCTTCCGTAAGCTGTTCAAGCATGCCGCTGTCAAGGACACCATCTATCTCATATTCTTCGATACGCTCCTTTATCTGCTCCAGAAGTTCCTCGTGCACCAGATCGTTTATATACAGAATCTGCAGCACCGTATTGGAGCGCACACCCATCTGATATTCTTCTACTTTCATTCTGGTATCACGAAGTCTTTTTCGCACAAGCGCGGAATTTGTTTTTACCGAATCTGAAAATCCCTCTTTGGAACCACGGAGCACTTTTTCCGACTCAGCTTCCGATACCCCCATATTCGGATATCCCCTGCTCGAAATTTTCATTGCTCTGTCATAACCGTCAATGAAAAAAACTGCATTTCCGGAAAGAATTGCACCAAAAACTTCGTTCATATCATTCAATTTCTGTACATCGGCAATTCCGAGACTGTTATTCTGCATAAATTCCGGGATTTTTTCCGGTGGAACCTCCCAGAAATAATTGATCATCTTTCCAATGGCTGAATCATCCAGCATCATATTGGAAACTGCCACTTCTATATAGACCATCAGGCAGTCTGCTTTACGTTCTTCTCCGAGACGCATCGGGCGAATCAGAATGTCCGCACAGTTTTCACAGCGTTCTTGTATATAACGTTCATTCTCACGAATATCTGCCGAAATTTTTTTCACGTTTTCTTTTACATCTGTCATGGTTTCCTCCACCGATCAGCGGCCACTCCGCCGATGCCTCCCTGATCTGCAAAAAAAGAGAGACACATCACATGCATCTCTCTTAGAATAACCATATTTTATTTTTTTATTTACGTATCTGGCGATTCTGTGTTTCCTCGCGGATCGAGCGGATGATCGCCTCTCTCTGATTCTCAATATGCTGATAAGAAATTTCCTGCGCTCTCTTTACATCACGGTTCTTGATTGCCGCATAAATCTCTTTATGCTCTTTGACCAGAAGATTTCTCGTCTCCTCATCTTTCAGATATTCCACACGGTATCTGTAGATCTGTTCACGCAGATTGTTCAGCACCTGATTCAGTCTGCGGTTATCAGAAGATTTGTAAATCACTTCATGAAAAGCCACGTCAGCTTCTGCAAGTTTTACGAGATTGCCTTCTGCCATCGTCGCCTCAAAATTCTTTGCCGCATTCCAGAGCTCTTCAAGCTGCTCTTCGGTCATCCGCGTGCACGCATTTTCAATGGAAAGATTTTCCAGTGCAATACGCACTTCCAGTACATCGTTCAGATCCTTCTCCGTGATATTGGCAACCTGTGCACCTCTCCGGGGAATCATCACGACAAGTCCTTCCAGTTCCAGCTTACGCATCGCCTCACGTACCGGAGTCCTGCTGACACCGAGGCGCTCTGCAAGCGCGATTTCCATCAGTCTTTCTCCCGGCTTGAGTTCGCCTTTCAAAATTGCCTTACGGAGTGTGTTAAATACAACATCCCGAAGCGGCAGATATTCGTTCATATCTACAGAAAAATCATTCATCATAGGTATCACCTTTCCTGCACACATCCTGATCTATGCACGATCTTTTCGGTTGTAAATCTGTGTTGCAAATACTGTTTTTGCCAGATGGCTCTGTTTCAGGACTTCTGCTGCCTCACGCATCTTCGCTCTGTCATCAAAAATTCCGAATACGGTCGGTCCGCTTCCGCTCATCATTGCTTTCAGTGCGCCGTTTGCTTCCATGAGATCTTTGATCTCCTGAATTACCGGATACTGGCGGATGATTCCCGGCTCAAAGACATTTTCCATCTTAGATGTCAGGCTGTAAATATCCTGATTCTCAATATCCAGAAGCATTCCATCGATGTCCGGATGTTTCTGAATGCTGTTCAGATTCAAATTCTCATATGCCAGCTTCGTCGAAACATTGATTCCCGGTTTGCCGACAAGTACATAACAGCGCGGAAGTCCCGGAAGACTTGTAAGTTTTTCTCCTATTCCTTCTGCAAGTGCAGTTCCTCTCATTACACAATAAGGAACATCTGCGCCCACCTGTACGGCACGCTTCATCAACTCTTCCTCGCTGAGTCCCAGACGGAACAGACGGTTCACTCCGACAAAAGCTGCTGCCGCATCCGAACTGCCACCCGCCATACCAGCTGCAACCGGAATGGATTTTGTCAGTTTCATGGAAAGACCTTCTCCTACCTCAAACTCATCCATAAGAAGTTTGGCTGCCTTATATACCAGATTTCTTTCATCAGAAGGAACATAAGGAAGATTTGTAGACAATATAATTCCCGGTTCTGATTTCTTACGGATATCCAAAAGGTCATACATCTGGATCGTCTGCATGATCATCCGTACTTCGTGATATCCGTCCTCACGCTTGCGGAGTACATCGAGTCCAAGATTGATTTTTGCCATAGCTCGTAAACGCATAAACACACCTCTGTCCTTTGTATTTTTCGTTCTTTTTGTACTTTGTATACAATCTATGTATCTTATTTTATCTGATTTTTTTGTTAATTTCAAGTATCATTCTTCGACTTTTTTTACCAGAAGAAGCGGCGTTCCTGAGGAAATTTCTTCATTTTCCAACGCATTCATACTGCTGATTTCTTCCGTAGTCGTATAAAAGCGTTTTGCAATATCCCAGAGCGTATCTTCCGGCTGAACGATATACACGGTAATTCCAGGCATGCTGCGGATTTTTTCCTGATCAAGTGGATGTTCTTCCATCTTATCAAGAATAAATTCTTCACTGCACTGTATCACCAGCACATTGACACCGAGCATTGCACGGATCTCAAGCTCATTGCTGTCTGCCATGGTCGTTGACAACTGTTCCAGTTCGGTATGCAGATAATAGACACTGTCCTTTGAGATTCCCTTCGCCTCCACGGTATGACTGAATGGAATAACAGTCTCGGCAGAATAAAACGGCATATCATCATTACCTACAATATACAGGACTTTCAGCCGCAGAATCCCGTCCACCTGAATCCCGTCACTGACGATCTGGGTTTTGTCAACTTTGACTTCTCCCTGACTGTGGCAGATCTGCAGAATTTTCCCCTGTGTTTCACGAATCGTCACACGATCCGACAGACGGCATCGTGAGAAATTCCGGATCAACAGGCTTTCCAGCATTTCCGTTCTGCCTTTTGGCTGATACTGAC
The DNA here is from genome assembly GCF_003460065.1 of Ruminococcus sp. AF17-22AC. Lineage (NCBI taxonomy): Bacteria > Bacillati > Bacillota > Clostridia > Eubacteriales > Oscillospiraceae > Ruminococcus > Ruminococcus sp. AF17-22AC. The sequence continues at coordinate 79,055 of NZ_QRXT01000009.1, read as the reverse complement.
GAAACGGAGTGTACGCATCCATGATCACATCATGCTCTTCCTCCCGGTAAAGCTTCATATCCAGTTCCAGAACAACATCTGCCTGCAGTTTACGCTCTTCTCCGTCGGCATCCGGTTTGACTTCCAGAGACTGGCTGATCACTGACGCTTCCAGATTTGGAATCATCTCCGAAGTACAGCCGGTGCATTCCACTTCCCCGTTAAACGGAATCGTGTGTTCCAGCCACTGCAGAGAACTTCCTTCATCCCCGCCCGTATAAAGAACAAAAATAAACAGTTCTCCTTTTGCCTTTACTTTTTGTTCTTCCGGCCGCAGATCCAGTCCACGCACTTCGATGGTATACCACAGAAGTTCCGCAATATCCGGTTTGTTTGAAACCAGCTCAATTTCTTCTTTCAGCCGCAGGGTATCTTTTTTATGTACTGCAAGACTGAGAAGACGCATCTGTTTTTTCTTAACAGAGATATTTTCATCATCCGCCACTACCGGCAGACGGATTCCCGTCAATTCATCCACCGAAGCATAAAGCGTGATCACAGCACGGATGTTCAACTTCCGTGAATGAATGATATGGATACTCAGATCTTCAATCTCCCACTTCAGACAGAGCTTATCACCATTTGCGATTCCGTCAAGATTCAGAGTCTCCTCAACAGGCAGGCATGCTGAAAGGCTGTAAACTCTCCCGTCTTCCTCTCCCACATACAAAACATCCGCCTGCAGTTTCCCTTTGACAAAAGCATGCCCGTCATTCAGGCGCACTTCTTCTACCGTCACATCACCTTTATTCTGTATCATGCGTCCAATGTCCGGTTTCACATCCGGTACATTATAATCCATGTCCAGCGTTACCTGACTGGTTGCCCTGCTCTTTGTTCGAAGTACCTGAATATCCTCTTTCCTGAATTCCACTTTTTGTCCTCCAATCTCACCGAAACTGAACCGGGACATCCCGGTACTCTGTTTTCACAACGATATATGGATAAGAAGGTTCACCGCCCTGCACTTCCTCCGTAGGGCCGATCAGTTTTGTTTCAAAAAAAACAGCGTTCACAGATGCCGACAGATCTGTCACCTGAATGCTGTATCCTCCACTCATCTGCCTTCCGTATCCCTTTATCAGATAAAGGTCTTCGTCCTTCTGGTATGCCATCTGGAATTCTTTTTCCTTTTTTTCTTCAATCAGCTTTGCGGCTTGCTCAGGAATCTGTGAATGATCCACGACCGTATATTTAAGCGAAATTCTCTCACCCTCTTCAATCCGTACCAGTTTACATCCGCCAAGCATAAGTAAAAGCATCAAAAGCGACAGAAATGCGGCAGTTTTTTTCATAAACAGCTTTCCATTTCCCGGCATCTCATTTCTTCAGTATGTATTCTATGCAGGGGACAAAAGATTTATTGCAAGTATTTCCAAAATCACTTATACTTGTACCAGAGTCCCGTTTTTCGGGATGCTTTTATCTTAGTTTTTATTTCAATTTAACAGAAAGAGGACTTTATTATGATTCGTCTTATCATTGTTGCGATCACAGTCATCGGATTTCTGATTCTTTCCATTCCGATTCTGTTCATCGAATGGATCATCGGCAAATTTTCACCGCGCACGAAAGAAATCAGTTCTTTACGCCTCATACAGGGAGTATTCAAACTGATTTTGTGGGAAGCCGGCACGAAGGTGACGATTATCGGTGAAGAAAATGTTCCGAAAGATACACCTGTGCTTTACATCGGAAACCATCGAAGCTATTTTGACATTGTGCTCAGCTACAGCCGCTGCCCGCTCCGCACCGGTTACATCGCCAAGAAAGAAATGGAGCGTTACCCGCTTCTTTCCAACTGGATGCGCTATCTTCACTGTCTGTTCCTTGACCGAAAAGATATCAAACAGGGACTGAAAACTATCCTGACCGCAATCGAAAAAGTAAAATCCGGCATCTCCATCTGTATCTTCCCGGAAGGTACTCGAAACGCAAATGCAGACGAGCTGGAGCTCCTTCCGTTCCATGAAGGAAGTTTCAAAATCGCCAGCAAATCCGGATGCGCGATCATTCCGATGGCTATGAACAACACCGCCGAAATCTTTGAGGCACATATGCCCAAAATCAAAGCAACTCATGTCGTTTTGGAATACGGCAAACCAATCTACGTAAAAGAGCTTTCCAGGGAAGACCAGAAACATCTCGGTGTATACACACAGAATGTGATCCATGAGATGCTTGAAAAAAACAAAGAGCTTATTTAAAACAACCGCCCGATACACACAGCAGCCATCATTCCGGCAAGTGAGGCAAGCAATGCCCCCGGCAGCGTGTATCGGGTTTTTTGTACCCCTACAGAACCAAAATATACACTCATACAGTAAAAAACACTTTCTGTTGCGCTCAACATCAGTGCGGCCATCAGTCCTGTCGGAGAATCCGTTCCGAACTGTTTGAAAATATCCAGAAGCAGACCTGTCGCCGCACTGGAAGAAAAAAGTCTCACCAACCCCAACGGAAAAAGTTCCGGTGCGATATCAAGCGCCCCCGATGCCTTTGAAAGTATGCCTCCCAGAAATTCAAGAAAACCTGACGCACGCAGAACTCCGACCGCCGTCATCAGCCCGATCAGTGTCGGAACAAGTCTCCATATGATCTTTAAGCCTTCCTCTGCCCCTTCCACAAAATCATTATAAATATTTCTTTTTGCGATCAGTCCATATCCAAGTATGTACAAAATTAAAACAGGTATCATAAATACAGAAATGTAAGAAATAAATTTCATAGAAAAAATTCCTCTTATCTGTAGTTATGATACCTTATGAAGGGTTCGCTATGATTTATGTATAATTTGTCATTTGTAGCTGAATATTTTTTTATCAAAGATAAACAACTGATGTCGTTTTTCTTTTTACGCTATTAATTATCCGATATGGGCAGCACCTACGGCACGGATATCCATCGGATATACATTTTCTTTGCCGACAAATCTGGAAATATATTCTACATAGTTATCCTGCTCTTTTTCCGGAACAATGGCTGCAATAACACCGGCAAAACCACCGCCATGAACACGGCATACACCTGCATCGATTTTTTTCAGGAAAAGCTGTGTCAGCGCAAGGGTTCTTGTGATCTTCTGCTCATGGAAATCTTTCATGGTGTAGCAGTTCTGCAGAAGTTCCCAGGAAGAAGTTCCTGATTCATTCACCAGTTCCAGAAATTTCTTATAATCTTCGTGATGGATCGCATCTGCAGCTTCCTCTACACGGGTAGTTTCTCCGAAGAAATGAAGCGCACGCAGAACAGCTCTGTCATCCTCGATTTCATTGCAGTGCGCAAGAAGTGCATCTACGTTTGTCTCGTGAAGAAGCTCTACACCAAGTACTTTGGCAACAGCTTTCATCTCACCCGGAATCTCAGAATATTCCTGACTGAGGTCTGCATGGCCCTTTCCGGTATTTACGATAACCAGTTTATAACCGAATTTTCCGAAGGAAAAATCAAGTTTGCTGTATTTCAGATTGTCTCTGTCTGCGAAATCAAACAGAACCGGGCCACCTACTGCACATGCCATCTGATCCATCATTCCGGAAGCCTTGTCCCAGTATACATTCTCTGCATACTGACCGATCTTAGCATAATCGTTGTAGGACATTTTACTTTCGTTGAAGAAGTAATCAATAATCGTGCAGATCAGCATTTCAAAGGATGCAGAAGAGCTGACACCCGCTGCGGCGATAACATTGGTGCTTACATAAGCGTCAAAGCCGGCCACTTTGAATCCGTTTTTCTGCGCGCCTTCCATCATACCGGCAACAAGTGCAACAGTTCCTTTTTTGTAGTTGCTTTTGCTGAGCTTGGTGAGGTCTACAACAATCTCATCTCTGTAGCCTTCACTTGTGATATGAATTACCTGTGTATCATTCGGGTATGCAGCTCCGATGGTATCAAGGTTGATACTTCCTGCAATTACTTTACCACCATTGTGATCTGTATGGTTTCCGATAATTTCAGTTCTTCCGGCGGAAGTAAAGTATTCTGCTTTGTCCTGTTTGTAGATTTTCTCAAAATGATCTGCAAGATCTTTAAAACGGGCACCGCTTACTTCGGTCTCTCCGTAAATTTCCTGAAGTTTTGCTGTTTCCGGTAAATTCATGACTTTGCTCTCCTTTTACATTATATTTTCTGTGCTTTTTATACGTTCGTGTGATTTATAAATTTATTATACTGTTTTCCTCAAAAATTACCTTAATTAATCTGCGAAAAAGTAGTAAAATATTGCGTTCTTCACAACTTTTTGTGTATAATAAAGGTAATTTTCTGCGTTAAGTTTAATGTAGTATTTTTTAGTTAGTACAGAGGAGATTGATTACCTATGCAGATCATTACCAACCAGTTTCAGAAGGAATTAAAAAAGCATGGCAGTGATTATTTTCCGTTTCTTGTCAGTTACCAGAGGCTTTCTGAATACGAATCCAATTCTTTTATGTGGCATTACCACCCGGAGATAGAAATTACCTATGTAGAGAAAGGTTCCATGCATTACCGTGTGAATAACCGTTCATTTCATCTGAATGAAGGCGATATTATTTTTTGTAATTCTAATGCCCTGCATACCGGAGAGATGGAAAATCAGAAGGATTGCTCATACATACCGATCACATTTGATCCCAAGCTGATCTACGGTTTTTTCAGGAGTACCATCTGTACAAAATACGTCACACCTGTGATTCAGAATCTGTCTGCCTGTGCCATGCACATTGATTATTCAGAAAGCTGGCATACAGTTTTTCGTGACCGGATGCTGGAAGTTATTGATCTTGACAAAAAAAGGCCGGACTTTTATGAACTGGATATTTCAATACGGATGCAGACTATGTGGCGCCTGCTTGTTGAGCATCTTCCTCACCATCCGATGACTGCCGCTTCCGATCTTACTGAATATGACCGGATTCGAAAGATCATTGCTTATGTGGAACAAAATTATATGAACCATATTACACTTGCTGAAATTTCTGAGCATATACACCTCTGCGAAAGTGAATGCACCAGACTGTTTAAACGGCATATGAATACAACACTTTTTTCTTTTCTGCAGGATTATCGGATTGAACGAAGTCTTGAGTACTTAAGTTCAGAAGGGACGATCAGCGAGATTGCAGGGAAGGTCGGATTCTCTGATTCAAACTACTATTCAAAGGTATTTGCAAAAGTGAAAGGATGCAGTCCGAGAGAATATCGGAAGAATTTAATGAAGTAATAAAAAACATAGTCTCACTGGCTTTAAATTTCATGGCAGATTTTGTCGAATCTTGTCAAACGATTTTTATTTTCGTATATTGTAAGTCATTTTTACATATGCTATAATGTCATCAGAAACTTATTATGTTATTCAAGTACCAAAAACGAAAACCCCTCGAGCCGGCACTCCGAGGGGTTTTCTATTCCGTTTTTTTATGGTGGCTTATTCCACAGGCTGGTCACCGACTATTTATCACCGTCCAGCCATTTGTTGATGCAATGACACACTACACCAGCCATGACAGTAAGTATAAAACTTATTATGTCATCCATAGTCACCTCCTTTCCGTACCGGTGGGAGGCGGTAACAATCCCACTATAGCACATGATGTACTACAGTTATGTCGAACCTTGTCAGTCAATCTATATTTTCGTATACTATAGAAAAATGTAAAAAGGGATGACTTTCTATGAACTATACAGACGCAAAAAACGAATTTGAACACTATCTGGATGGCTATGACCGCAACAATGATAAGGTCCGCCTGAAGATCATACATACCTACGGGGTGGTGCACGATATGGAAGAAATCTGCCACCGCATGGCTTTGTCCCCCGAAGATACCGAGCTGGCAAAGATTATTGCCCTGCTCCATGACATCGGACGCTTCGAACAGCTGAAACGCTTTGACAGTTTTGAGCCTGCTACCATGGATCATGCTGCTTACGGCATACAGGTATTATTTAAAGAGGGCATGATCCGCCGTTTTGTCCCGGAAAATCAGTGGGATGACATCATCCGCACTGCAATTGCCCTGCACAGCAATTTTAAATTAGAAAATATCTCTAATCCGCGAACGCTTCTCCATGCCCGTCTGATCCGGGATGCGGACAAGCTGGACAACTGCCGCGTAAAATTGGAAGATGATCTGCCTGTATTTATGGGTATGTCAGGTGAGGACATCGGTGCACAGACAATTACACCGAAAGTTTATGACACGGTTCTGTCCAACCAGTGCATTTATTCCCCGGATCGTGTTACAAAAATGGACTACTGGGTTTCCTACGTAGCACATTTCTGCGATATTTATTTCCGCGCAAGCTTTGACATCATCAAAGAACATGATTATCTCAATAAAATTATAGACCGGATTCCATACAGCAATCCTGATACCAAAAATAAAATGGAAACGATTCGTTCCCACCTTGCAGAGTTTATCCATCATGCTCACGGATGTGAATAACCTTACAGAAGATCACAGCCACTGCTGTACTGACAGCGGTGGCAAGAATCGCCGGCCCAACAATCGCCGTCGGATCTGCACTTCCATATTTCGCCCGGTAAGCGATCATATTTACAGGAATCAGCTGCAGGGAAGAAACATTGATGATCAGAAACGTGCACATTTCATTACTGGCAACTATACTGCTATTTCCGGCAGTATCTTTTTTCTTTCCGCTATCTTCTGCATTCCTCTCTGCTTTTTCTTTCTTCAGCTGCAATTCTTTCAGTTCTTTCATCGCGCACAGGCCCGAACTTGTACTCGCCCATGACAGCCCCAGTACATTCGAAAGAAAGTTAAGACATATATAATGCGCCGCTTTTGATTCTGTGTCCAGTTTCGGAAACAGAAACCTTATCAGTGGTCTCATCTTGTCCGCAAGCCCCGCAACCAGCCCGGAAGCCTCCGCAATCTTCATCATCCCTGTCCACATCGCCGTGATTCCCGCCATAGAAATACAAAGACTGACCGCTTCCCCCGAACATGACACAAAAGCCTTCGTAACTTCATCCACATTTCCGACCAGCACACCATACATAATCCCGATCAGAAGCATCCCACCCCATAGATACGCCATTGCTGTACCCCCAAACCATTCCCTCTCTCTTTATTTTATATATCTCTGCTTTCTCCATATTCATATTTTTTCTTAAAACCCAAAGTCCAGACTTCCATTTCGAAGTCTAACCTTCTCACATTTCTGCATTTTCTCCAAAATAAAAGACCAGACCCTTTTTTCAAAGAATCCAGTCTTTTATAAATTATAAGTTATTATTTGATATATACTTTATCCAGATGCCAGATATCTTCCACATACTCTTCGATCGTTCTGTCGGATGTGAACTTACCTGCGCACGCTGTATTCAGCATTGCCATACGAGCCCAGCCTTTTTCGTCTTTGTATGCTTCTTCCACTTTCTTCTGCGCTGCTGCATAGGAACGGAAGTCAGCAAGGATAAAGTACTGGTCTGCTCTTTCTCCACCGTTCTGGTTGAGAAGAGAATTATACAGATCACGGAACAGTTCTGTATCAGAAGAGAAGGTTCCGTTAACAAGCTCTGTCAGTACCTGACGGATCTCGTCATCTGTGTTGTAGATAACTCTCGGATCATATCCACCATTGTTTTCATAGTTGATAACTTCGTCTGCGCTCAGACCGAAGATAAATGCATTTTCTTTACCTACTTCATCCACGATCTCAACGTTTGCACCATCCATGGTTCCCAGAGTCGGTGCACCGTTCAGCATAAATTTCATGTTACCTGTACCGGAAGCCTCTTTACTTGCAGTAGAAATCTGCTCGGAAACATCTGCTGCTGCAAAGATCATCTCAGCGTTGGATACACGATAGTTCTCGATAAATACAACTTTCAGCTTGCCTTCGATAGAAGCATCATTGTTTACAACATCTGCTACAGAGTTGATCAGTTTGATGATTTTCTTAGCACGTGCATAACCTGCAGATGCTTTTGCTCCGAAGATAAATGTTCTTGGGTAGAAATCCATTTCCGGATGTTTCTTAATCTGGTCATACAGATAAATTACATGAAGGATGTTCAGAAGCTGACGTTTATACTCATGAAGTCTCTTAACCTGAACGTCAAAGATAGAACGTGGATTTACTTCTACTCCATTGTGCTCAAGGATGTATTTTGCCAGGCGAACTTTATTCTGGTATTTGATGTTCATGAATTCCTGCTGTGCTTTTTCATCATCCACATAAACTTTCAGTTTGCTGATCTGAGAAAGATCTGTGATCCATTCCGGTCCGATGTGATCGGTTACCCAGTCTGCAAGAAGCTGGTTTCCATGAAGCAGGAAACGTCTCTGTGTGATACCGTTTGTCTTGTTGTTGAATTTCTCCGGCATCATTTCATAGAAATCTTTCAGTTCCTGTTTCTTAAGGATTTCTGTATGAAGTTTTGCAACACCGTTTACAGAGTAGCCTGCAACGATTGCAAGATGTGCCATTTTGACCTGTCCGTCATAGAGGATTGCCATCTTCTTGATCTTGTCATAGTTTCCAGGATATTTTTCCTGAATCTCAAGAACGAAACGGCGGTTGATCTCTTCGATGATCTGGTATACACGAGGAAGCAGTCTGGAGAACAGCTCAACCGGCCATTTTTCAAGTGCTTCTGCCATGATAGTATGGTTTGTATAAGCAACTGCTTTGGTTGTAACAGACCATGCATCATCCCATCCGAGTCCTTCTTCATCCATAAGGATACGCATAAGTTCTGCAACAGCTACAGTCGGATGAGTATCGTTCATCTGGAAAGTAACTTTTTCGTGCAGTTTCATGATATCTTTGTGATTCTTTTTGTATTTTGCGATAGCAGCCTGAAGACTTGCAGATACGAAGAAATACTGCTGTTTCAGACGCAGTTCTTTACCTGCCATGTGGTTATCGTTCGGGTAAAGGACCTCAACAATGTTGCGGGCAAGGTTTTCCTGCTCAACCGCTTTTTTGTAATCACCTTTATCGAAGGAATCAAGCTCGAAATCTACGATTGGCTCTGCATCCCAGATTCTTAATGTATTTACGATTTTGTTGTTATATCCAACGATCGGCATATCAAACGGAACAGCTTTTACTGCCTGATATCCCTTATGCACAAATTTATTGGAGCCTGTTGCAGGATCATATTCAACATCAACATATCCGCCAAAATGAACCTCTTTTGCATATTCCGGACGACGAAGTTCGAACGGATATCCATTTTTCAGCCAGTTATCCGGTACTTCTACCTGATATCCGTCTTTGATCTGCTGTTTGAACATACCGTAACGATAACGGATACCACATCCATATGCGCTGTAGTTCAGAGTTGCAAGAGAATCAAGGAAGCATGCTGCAAGACGTCCCAGACCACCATTACCAAGTGCCGGGTCCGGCTCCTGATCTTCGATCACGTTGAGATCAAGACCAAGTTCATCCAGAGCTTCTTTTACTTCTTTGTATGCAGTCAGGTTGATCAGGTTGTTTCCAAGAGCTCGTCCCATCAGAAATTCCATGGACATATAATAAACAGTTTTCGGATCCTGCTCTTTATATGCATTCTGTGTTTCCAGCCAGTTATCAATGATAACGTCTTTTACGGTGTAACATACAGCCTGGAAAATCTGTTCCTGTGTAGCTTCTTCGAGTTTTTTACGATACAGGAATTTGACATTTTCCTTTACGCTCTCTTTGAAAGCTTCTTTTTTAAACTGCTTGTCGATCATCGCGTTTCCTCCTTATTGTGCAGCTTAAGCTGCGCTTTTTGTTCCCCCAATTTTACGAATCATGCCCGGTAAATTACCGGGCATGTATTGTTTACAAATTACATTTTTGCAACACCAAGAACAACTGGCTCTTTGTTGATGTTCCATTCTTTTACATAGCCATCGGTTGTGCCCAGAGTCATATCCTCTGCCAGTACTTCAGACATGATTTCCTCTTTGTGGTTCTTCATGAGTTCAAGAATCTTATCATTGTCTTTTGCATAGATATGGATCTTATCCATAACTTCAAATCCAGCTTCTTTTCTCATGGTCTGTACCTTGCTGACAATCTCGCGGACAAAGCCCTCTTCGATCAGCTCAGGTGTCAGATTTGTATCAAGAACTACGGAAATATCACCGTCTGCTTCTGTTACATACCCTTCTGTCTGTGCGGTCTCGATCAATAAATCTTCCTCAGAAAGTTCTGCCTTGTTTCCATCAATATCCAGTGTCAGAAGACCTGTGGTTCTCAGCTCATTCATAGCTTCTGTTCCATTGATCTCTGAAAGTGCCTTACGGATACCGTTCAGAAGTTTACCGTATTTTGGTCCTACTGTACGGAGCTGCGGCTTGAAGCTGTAAGAAATAAAGGATTCTACATCGCTGGCGAATTTTACTTCTTTGACATTCAGCTCATCTGCAATGATATCTGTATAGAACTCACCCATTTCTTTGTCCGCTTTTACGTACATTGTACCGATCGGCTGACGGTTCTTGATATTTGCAGTATTTCTTGCTGCACGTCCAAGAACAACTATCTTGAGGAGTTCTTCCATGTCATCTTCCAGCTCTTTGTCGATCCACTCTTCTTTTACTTCCGGGAAGTCGCAGAGATGGATACTTTCGATTGCCTCTTTATCGATGCTTCTTACAAGGTTCTGGTAGATTTCTTCTGTCATAAACGGAATCATCGGAGCTGCTGCTTTGGAAATTGTTACCAGTGCAGTATAAAGTGTCATGTAAGCATTGATCTTATCCTGCTCCATGCCTTTTGCCCAGAAACGTTCACGGCTTCTTCTTACATACCAGTTACTCATCTCATCTACAAATTCCTGCAGAGCTCTTGCACTTTCCGGAATCTTGTAGTTTGCAAGGCAGTCATCGACAGTCTTCACTACGGAGTTGAGCTTGCTTAAAAGCCATTTATCCATAACCGGAAGATTGTCATAATCTAAAGTATATTTTGTTGCGTCAAAATTGTCAATGTTTGCGTACAGTACAAAGAATGCATAAGTATTCCACAGAGTACCCATGAACTTACGCTGTCCTTCCTGAACAGCCTTGCCATGGAAACGGTTCGGCAGCCACGGAGCACTGTTGATATAGAAATACCAGCGGATTGCATCTGCACCGTATTTCTCAAGTGCATCAAACGGATCGACGGCATTTCCCTTGGATTTACTCATCTTCTGACCATTCTCATCCTGTACGTGTCCGAGAACGATAACGTTCTTGTATGGAGCCTGATTAAACAGGATCGTAGACTCGGCAAGCAGAGAATAGAACCATCCTCTTGTCTGGTCAACAGCTTCGGAAATGAAATCTGCCGGGAACTGTTTTTCAAAGAGTTCTTTGTTTTCAAATGGATAATGATGCTGTGCAAAAGGCATTGCTCCTGAATCAAACCAGCAGTCAATTACCTCCGGTACACGGTGCATGGTTCCACCACATTCCGGGCATTTCAGTGTGATCTCATCGATATATGGACGGTGAAGCTCTACTGTTTTGGCTTTTTCGTCACCGCTCATCTCGAAGAGTTCCTGGCGGCTTCCGATAGAATGCATATGTCCGCATTCACACTGCCAGATGTTCAGTGGTGTTCCCCAGTAACGGTTTCTGGAAATACCCCAGTCCTGAACGTTTTCCAGCCAGTCGCCGAAACGTCCCTTACCGATGCTCTCCGGAATCCAGTTGATGGTGTTGTTGTTGCGGATCAGGTCATCTTTGACTGCAGTCATCTTAATGAACCAGGATTCACGTGCATAGTAGATCAGTGGTGTATCACATCTCCAGCAATGCGGATAGTCATGCTCAAATTTCGGTGCATCAAAGAGTTTTCCTTCTTTGTCAAGATCCTGAAGTACAAGCGGATCAGCTTTCTTTACAAAGATTCCTGCATATGGAGTCTCTGCTGTCATATCACCTTTACCGTCTACAAACTGTACAAACGGAAGATCATAGTTACGTCCGATACGGCTGTCGTCTTCACCGAATGCCGGTGCGATATGAACGATACCGGTACCATCACTCATAGTTACATAGTTATCTGCTGTAACGAAGTGAGCTTTCTTTTTCTGTTTTGCTGCTGCCTCTCCTGCACATGCAAAAAGCGGCTCATATTCTTTGTATTCCAGATCTTTACCAATATATTTCTCAAGTACTTCGTATGCCGGTGTTTCTTCGGACCCAAGTTTGCCGAGAACTTTATCAAGTAAAGCTTCTGCCATGTAATAAGTATAACCGTCTGCTGCTTTTACTTTGCAGTAAGTCTCATCCGGATTTACGCAAAGTGCAACGTTGGACGGAAGTGTCCATGGTGTTGTTGTCCATGCAAGGAAGTATGCATCTTCACCGACAACTTTGAAACGAACGATTGCTGAACGTTCTTTGACTGTTTTGTAGCCCTGAGAAACTTCCTGCGCGGAAAGTGGTGTACCACAACGCGGACAGTAAGGAACGATTTTAAATCCTTTGTACAGGAGTTTCTTGTTCCAGATTTCTTTCAGTGCCCACCACTCTGACTCGATATAGTCATCATGATAGGTAACGTATGGATTTTCCATATCAGCCCAGAAACCAACGGTTGAAGAAAAGTCTTCCCACATTCCTTTGTATTTCCAGACACTTTCTTTACACTGCTGAATGAATGGCTCCATACCATATTCCTCGATCTGCTCTTTGCCATCCAGACCAAGTTTCTTCTCTACTTCCAGCTCAACCGGAAGTCCGTGGGTATCCCATCCTGCTTTACGAGGTACCATGTAGCCTTTCATTGTACGGTATCTCGGAATCATATCTTTGATAACACGGGTCAGTACATGACCGATGTGTGGTTTGCCGTTTGCGGTCGGCGGTCCGTCATAGAACATATAAGTAGGATCATCTTTACGGTCTTCCATACTTTTTTCGAAAATATGGTTTTCTTTCCAGAATTTTTCTACTTGTTTTTCGCGGTCTACAAAATTCAGGTTCGTATCTACCTTCTGGTACACAACAAATTCCTCCTTTTATTGTAAGAAAATAATCAAAACGGACAAGTCCATTTCCCAGTAAAATAAAAAAACTTCCGTCCTGTAAAAGGACGAAAGCAATTTCCACATTCGCACCACCTGTTACATTGTACGGGCCGGTAGTAATAAACGCCAATACATGTTCCCTTTAACGGCGGAAAACCGTCTCTCCTTACTGAGAATTTCAGGAAAGAAACTCCGGAGTGATCTTCGATAAAAATTACTGGCACCGGGCTTCCACCTGTCCCCGGCTCTCTGATGTGTTCATTTTTATTTACTGTCTCCATCATGGTTTTTACTTATTTATACGTGCTGTTTTATTATACGGTGTTAATTTTCGATATGTCAAGGTCTTTTTGCGATATTTACGGGGTTTTATCAGGGTTTTGCGGTGATTTTACATGGATTTGACCCTTGTATGAGAAAAACGATTACAGTATAATTGGAAAGAATGATATACTATAGAAAATACTTTGAGAAAACTGCATTCTTTATCAGAGCACATCAACTCAGATGCAGGCTTCGTCACCTGTAAGTACTAAGACCTATTCTTCCTGTTAAAAACACTCATAAAAAGCCCAAACTCGCTTCGCTCAAACAGTGTGCTTTTTATTCGTAACACAGTCAGAATATGCCTAAGAACTTACAAGGCTCCTGCAGAGCGCTTCTGATTCGATGTGCTCTATAAAAAATCCCAGTTCTTCTCCTTTTCCCGGACCGCGGGGCGGCGAACACTACAAACATACCGACAGCTTCCCCGCCCCGCTAGCCAGAACTTTATATTAACAATATGATGCAGAGGAAAGCATCTGTGCTTGATCCGGATATCAAACATGTCTGAAATATCCGGTTCTGTATCGCTTGAGAGAATTTGTAGAAGTACCTAAGGTACAAATCTTTGCGTTGTATGAAAAAAAGGCATTGTCTGAGCGTCAGCGAGTTTGGCTTTTTTTCATACGCTCTTAGCAAAGGCATGTACCTCTGGTACTTCTGAATTCTCGAACCTGATACAGAATCCAGATATTTCATGGCATGTAAAGATAGCTCCCTCAACACTATCTCTTCCTCTGCTCCAACATTTTAATATCAGAAAGGTACACATATGAATATAAAGAAAACACTCCGGCGTCTTCTGACCGCTACTCTCTGTTCTACCGTATTTATCGTGCAGGCAGTCCCGGTCTTCGCCACAGACAGCTACGGCGCGCCTCTGGTCACAGCCACACCGACGCCCAACCCGCACACCGCCTATTACACTCAACCCGCCGATACAGATTCCATCGAAGGCTGGGTAAAAGCGCCTCAGATCGAAGGAGAATCTGCAATCCTTGTCGACATGCTCTCCGGTACCGTCCTTTACTCCAAAAACGCTGATAAGGCACAGTATCCGGCAAGCATCACAAAGATCATGACCGGTCTCCTCGGCTGTGAAAATCTGGATCCGTCTGCAAAATTTACCATGACTGAATCCGCTGCCCGCAGTATTACCGAATCCAACAGTTCCAGCATCTACGCAGATACCGGCGAAGAATTTACAATTGAGCAGGCACTGATGGCGGTCATGCTCCAGTCCGCCAATGAAATGACACTGGCAATCGCAGAACTCACTTCCGGCTCCACCAAAAAATTTGTCGAACAGATGAATCTGAAAGCCCGTCAGCTCGGCTGCACCAACACACATTTCAACAATCCGAACGGTCTGCCGGATGAGACACATTACACCACAGCTTCCGACATGGCAAAGATTGCCCGTGCCGCATGGTTCAACTTCACCTTCCGCAAATTTGTAACAACCGGATACTACGAAATCCCACCGACAAACAAATTCGCAGAAACACGTTATCTCCTGAATCATCACAAAATGATGAGCGGACAGACTTATGCGTATGATGGGGTCCTCGGCGGCAAAACAGGCTACACAGAAGCTGCCGGCAATACCCTTGTCACCTATGCAAAAAATGATAACACCTACCTCGTAGCTGTTGTCATGCAGTCTGTAAATGGTGCCTATTCCGACACAAAAGCATTACTGGATTACGGATTCAACAATTTTTCCAGATCAAAACTAACCGACCTGAGAAAAGAAATTTCCCGATCCTGTCTGCCTGCGGAAAAATATATCCTCAAAGATTACAAAAACTTTACTTTGTTCCGTATGCGGCGGAACGGCTACGTCTCACTGCCAAAAGGTACCGACGTAAACCGGCTTTCAAAATCGTATTCCATGACAAAAAATCTGGCAGGTCTTCCCCTTCTGACCATCACATACAGTTATAACGGCCATGAGGTTGGAACTGCCAGATATTACCAGACACGGCTCCTCTCAGACGAACTTCTCTGACTGCCGTTTAGTCTGTCTTTTCTTGCGGAGGGAATCCCGTTTTTCACGGATTTCTTCCGCTTTTTCTTCATCAATTCTCTTTAATGTCTTGATCGCATAAAATGCATCTTCATCTGTATGGCGGATTCGCACTTTTCCTTTGATATAGCCATGTTTCTGACAAAAAGATACACTTTCATATGCCCTTGAATTATTCATAAACCAGCGGATCTTACGCTTCGCCGGCATATGGCAAACCGGACATTTTGTGCTTGCCACTTCCCGATCCTTTATGACTTTCTCTTTCTCAGCAAATTCACGTGATACATACTCATCATAATTCGGATATGATAAATAGATTTCTTCTTTTCTTGTCTTCGGATTCTGGTATACATCAATTGATGGATTTGCAAGCACCGCCGGCATATCCAGACGCTTAAATATCTCACCGGTATATTTCGCATCTGTCAGTGCCCGGTGGAACTCCTGCGCTTTCGGAAGATGCATCTTGTCGATTGCATACTCCAGACTCCGCCTGCATGGATCTTCATTATAACAGATGCCATAAATTTTCTGTGCATCGTAATATGTGACCGGACCTTTGATTTTCGAAAGCATCCCATAGTACTTCATATTACGCTGCAGTTCCATCACATCCTGATTGCCCCACGTACAAAATATCCATTCCTCTCCGCACCAGTCCAGAAACTCATCTGCTGCCTGCTGAAAAGACACACCATCTGCAAGATCCTTATAATCCACATGGATCACTTCGTGTATGCTGTCATGAATCCAGTTATATACCTGAGGTTTCACAAGTCTCTGAAAAACATCCACCACTTCTCTCTGCTCATTCATCTTGACCGCACCGATCTCAATGATCTCAAAAGGCAGACGACTGTTGGAATATTTTTTGCCGCCGGGACTCTGATTCCACTCAAGGTCAAAAACAATATAGTTCATACAGTAGTTCCTTCTTTTTATTTGCAATACAATTCAACTCATTTTTTCTCTGTTGTCTAGTATAACAGACAGATTCGTTTCTTTCAACAAAACAGCACACACCTGCGGACAGAAAAAGACCGATACCATTTCCCGGTACCGGTCTTTTCTGCTTATAAAATTTATTTTACGGAGATCTGAAATCCCGCAATCAACTGATTAATTGAGAAATCCAAAGAACTGTTCATATGTAGCTCCGTCTGGTTCCTGATTCTCAAAATCCTCAAGAAGACTGTCTGTACTCTGGTCTTCATCATCGCCCTGATCCTGGCTGTCCTGTGAATCCGATTCGTCCTTTGAGTCATCCTTTGAATCTTTGTCGGAATCTGTATCTTTATTTTCACCAAGTGTTACGGTTACAGTTTTTTCTTTATATTCCCCGCCATCCGCAACTTCAAGAGTTACTTCAACATCTTCACCTGGCTCATAATACCCAAGGCGGCTTACCAGTTCATCAATACTGCGGATTCTCTTGCCATCGAATTTTGTTATGATGGATTTTTCTTTGATACCTGCATCCTCAGCTGCGCCACCTTCTGTTACTTCAGAAACAAGCACACCTTCCGGTATTCCGTAATACTGAGAAGCCTCATCACTTACTGTCATACCTGTGATTCCGAGCACACCGTGATTGTCAACTTTGTCTCGTGGAGTCTCATTCATCAGGTCTTCAAGAGTATCTGTAACATCGGAGATTGCAATTGCATAACCCATACCTTCAACTTCTGTAGAAGCAAGTTTTGCTGAGTTAATACCGACAACTTCATCATCCATGTTCAGAAGTGCACCACCACTGTTACCAGGGTTAATTGCCGCATCTGTCTGAATCAGGTTTGTTGCATCAGAATCTTCATTCTCTTCTACGCCCTCTTCATTGAGTTTACGGTTCTTTGCACTGACAATACCGGTTGTTACAGACTGTCCGTAACCAAGTGCGTTACCGATTGCAACGACCTGCTCACCAACTTTCAGATCATTAGAGCTTCCGATCGTAGCTACTGCAATCTGATCCATCGTATCATCAGAAATATCTGAAAGAGCTACAGAAACAACTGCAAGGTCTTTGTCCTCATCATAACCATTTACGGTTGCTTCATAAGTCTCACCATCAATACATGTAACAGATACGGTATCTGCTCCACTTACAACATGATAATTGGTTGCGATCAGAAGGTTGTCATCGTTCTTTCCTACGATGATACCGGATCCACTTCCCTCAACTTCCTGCTGAGTAGTGAATCCCTGACTGCCGCCAAATCCGTAAGCGCCAAGGTAACTCTGTACATCCTGAACAGATTTTGTTGTGATTGCTACAACGGATTTCATTCCTTCTGCAACGATATCAGAAACATCAAGGCTTCCTTTTGTCTTTGATTCGGAATCATCTTTGCTTTCTTTATCATCTGATTTCTTATCAGCACTCTTCTTCTTTGATTTTGTCTGAAGAAGTGTGGTATTGTCTTTATTGGATGCAGCTTCTACTGTACTGCTGTTCCATCCGGTAATTGTATTGATTCCTTCAAAGGAGCCTGCTGCAAGACCACCGGCAAGTACTGCACAAAGAGCAATGCCTGCTGCCTTTTTCACTTTTTTTCTCATTCTTTCTTTTGGATCGTTATCATTATTCATATTGTTGTTCATCATTGCGTTGTTATTTTTATCGCTCATCAAAATCCCCTCCTTAGGATCATTACGTTTCACTTTATAAGAGCTTCCGGTGAATCGTTATCTCTGTTTCTGTTTTCCTTTTATGTCTAAGAGTATAAAGAGGATTTGTGTTTACTTTGTGGGAAAATTGTGATGAAATTGTTAATTATGCCATGCAAGACGTTTTACATCTGCGTGAACATCACCTGTCATCCAGTCTACATCGTTTGTGATCCAGTCCATGATACCGAGCTGGCGCATTTCCCATTCAACCGTCTGCTCTCTTGCTTCAACAGTTTCTTCTACTTCCATGGTTGTATCGATCTCATCATATCCGAAGATATATCCACCGGCACTCCAGATACTGAAGTTGCTGTCCGGACCCGGATCTACGGTGTCGCCTCTCTGTGCGATCAGTCCGTCATGGCGTCTCTTGTATTCTTCCTCGCATCCGGTTTTAAGCTTTGTCATAAACATTCTGTGACGGATCAGTTCTTTATTTTCTCTTACAATACCAAAGTTGTGGTACATCAGACGCATATCTTTGCCCGGTGTGGAAATCCAGTCAAAAGTATCTTCAATCTTTGCAGTGATAGCATCTTTTGCTGCATTTTCTTCCTCACTTAACGCTGCACCATCTTCATTTTCATAGTAGCCGAAGATTAAATCTTCTGCATTCCAGATACTGAAATTCTTTACTTTATTGCGGTCAAGAAAAGTGGTCAGCTCCGGCCAGATCTCACCCAGTTTTTTGCGGTAGTCGTTCATTCTGCCGGCTTTTACTTTCATTGCAAATGCATGTCTTTCCATAATAAAAAGCCTCCTGTATTTAAATTTTGTCGTACAACTTTGTCGTTTTAATTTTAAGTCCATTCCCTTCAAAAATCAATGATGTAATATCTCATTCATTCATGAAACAAAATCTGTGAAAAATACCTCACCATTCCATCATCGGTCCAGCACAGCATCCCTGCTGCATCTGCCATTTTCTGTGCATCTACGCAGTATGCCGACATACAGGAGTTGTGTTTGTACGGTCCGGCGCTCATGATCAGGACATCCGTTTTGCCATCTGCTTTCATTTTTTCTGCAAGTTCTTCTGTCATTTTGTTCTGCAAAAGCTTGTCTTTCTTGTACTGCGACGGATCATGTGTATCTTCCTGCATGGTCTGCAGCACCAGCGTTTTTTCATACTGCAATGCACGCTGTTTCATCTCCTCTGCAGTTCCGCTCTCCGGCGGACAGGCCGGATTTACATTGTAACAACCGCATAAATTTTCTTCACAGAACATCCGGTATTCCGGTACAAAAACGAGCTGCGTGGTATCCATGACTGCCGCTCCCGAAAATCCCAGAAAGATTGCCTCCTTCACCAGATCCATATCAAAATCTCCCTTCTGTCTTCATCATGTAATTCTTATCTCAGACGTCAAATAATTCCTTTATCCTTATAATGCCACAAACTGAATTTTGTTGCAATCTTTCAAGGACATGTTATGATAAGCATAAAACTGTTACAGAAAGGAGCGCCCATGTACCGTATTTTTATCATCGAAGACGATGAGATCATCGCAAACCTTCTGAAAAAGAATCTCTGTTCCTGGGGATATGATGTCTCCTGCGCACAAGATTTTTCCAATATTATACAGGAATTTGCCCGTCTCGATCCGCAGCTCGTCCTGCTGGATCTGAAGCTGCCATTTTACAATGGTTTTCACTGGTGTGAGGAAATCCGCCGGATCTCTCAGGTACCGATCATCTTTATTTCCTCCGCTGCCGATAACATGAATATGGTCATGGCAATGAGCCGCGGCGCCGATGATTTTATTGCAAAACCATTTGACATGGATGTCCTGACTGCCAAAATACAGGCCATTCTCCGCCGCACCTATTCCTTCGGGACTCCCGGAAATGTACTGGAACACAAAGGTGCTGTCCTCAATCCGCCCCGCTGTACCCTGACCTGGAACGGCCACGATATCGCCCTTACCAAAAATGAGCTCCGCATTCTGGAGATTCTTCTCGAGCACGCCGGCAAAACAGTTTCCAGAGATGCGCTCATGACAAGACTCTGGGAAAGTGACAGCTTCGTTGATGACAACACATTAACCGTAAATATTACCCGCCTGCGCAGGAAACTGGAAGGTGAAGGTCTGAAAGATTTTATCATCACCAAAAAGGGGCTTGGCTACATGGTATAATACAAGAAGCACTGTAAGGTAATTTCTTATATGGAGCAATCACTTTATGAAACTCTTTCTCGACTACCTGAACAAAATAAAATTCCATATTCTGCTGATGATTTTTCCGACGATATTTACAGGGATCATTTTTTTCCTGTATCAGCTGTCGCCTGAACCGGTCCTGTACGTTGCACTCCTCTGGCTTCTGGCAGGACTTACCGCATGTATGACTGGCTTCAGTAACTACAGGAAAAAGCTGCAGCAGCTTACACTTGTAGCCACAGCACCGGATATCAATCTGTCCCGCATGGATACACCATCTGATCAGATTGAATCTCTTCAGCAGGATATCATGCATCGTCTGAATCAGATGCGTATGAATGTAGAAACCGCCGGCCAGAAATCTCTGGAAGAAATGACCGATTACTATACCATGTGGGCACATCAAATCAAAACTCCTATCTTTGCCCTGCGTCTGCTCCTTCAGGAAAATCCCTCCACAAATAAAGAAGCTCTCGCTGAACTTTTCAAGATTGAACAGTATGTCGAAATGGTTCTCGGTTATCTTCGTACAGAAGACATGTCTTCTGACCTGACACTTTCCTGCTGTTCTCTCGACTCGGTCATCCGCGATCAGATTCATAAATACGCCGGAATTTTTGTTTCCCGGAAGCTTTCCCTCACTTATGAAGGAATCTCTGAAAATGTCCTGACCGATGAAAAATGGCTCGAATTTGTGATCGGGCAGATTTTGTCAAACGCACTCAAATATACCCGTACCGGCGGTATCCATATTTATTTGAAAGATGCTCCTGCCGGGGACGATGTTTCAAACATAACTCCGGCAACTCCCGTTACACTCGTAATCGAAGACACCGGCATCGGCATTCGTGCTGAAGACCTGCCTCGCATATTCGAAAAAGGCTACACCGGAGTCAACGGACGGGAAAGCAATCGTGCGACCGGAATCGGTCTGTACCTCTGCAACAAGATCATGAATCGCCTTGGCCATCGCATTTATGCAGTTTCCGAAGAAGGAAAAGGCACGAAAGTTTTTCTGGAATTTTCTCAGGAAAATCTGACGATGTACTGATCTGATGCTGACTATGGGATAAAATTCATCGTAACTGTTCAGTACCCTCACAGTTACGAGTCAAAATGCA
>NZ_QRXT01000009.1:0-57724 GCF_003460065.1 Ruminococcus sp. AF17-22AC | reverse complement strand
TAACTGTTCAGTACCCTCACAGTTACGAGTCAAAATGCATTCCAAATCACCTTCGGTGATGGCATTTTGCCTTATATGTCTCGGGATTTTGGCAAAAACATGCCAAAACACCTCGCGGGATACTACCTTCTGAATAGTTACACTTCATCAAATAACTTTTTTGAAATCACCTTACAGAAATGTAAGGTTTTTTCGTATATTGTAACCTGCTTCGATGGCAGAAGCCGGGAAAAATTTCTATACTGGTCTCATCAATCAAAAGAAAGGAGCCCCGGTTATGGCTTTACTTGAAGTAACAAATATCAAAAAAATATACAGCACCCGCTTTGGCGGAAACAAAGTGCAGGCACTTTCCAATGTCACTTTTTCTGTAGAAGAAGGTGAGTTCGTCGCGATCATGGGCGAATCCGGTTCCGGAAAAACCACACTGCTCAACATCCTTGCATCTCTCGACCGTCCGACATCAGGAGAAGTTCTTCTCGAAGGAAAAAACATCGTCCACCTTACAGAAAAAGAAATCTCCGCTTTCCGAAGAAAAAATCTCGGTTTTGTTTTTCAGGATTTTAATCTTCTGGACACTTTTTCCTTACGCGACAACATTTATCTCCCACTCGTACTTGCCGGAGAGGATTACCGCGAAATGGAGCAGAAGATCCGACCGATTGCAAAAACACTTGGAATTACAGAGCTTCTGGACAAATTTCCATATGAAGTTTCCGGCGGCCAGAAACAACGTGCAGCTGTTGCAAGAGCACTGATCACAAACCCGAAACTGGTTCTTGCTGATGAACCGACCGGCGCACTCGACTCCCGTGCTGCATCTGCACTTCTTTCCATGTTTGGCGAGATCAACGAGGAGGGACAGACCATTCTGATGGTCACACACAGTGCACAGGCAGCAAGTCACGCATCCAGAGTACTTTTTATTAAAGACGGAGAAGTTTTTCATCAGATCTACAAAGGCAGTAAATCCCGTCAGGAAATGTATCAGATGATTGCCGACACACTTACTATACTGACGACGGGCGGTGAATATCATGCGTAAAGGAATTTTTTCAAAACTGGCCATCCAGAATATCCGCAACAATAAAAGTACCTACATTCCTTACATGATCACCTGCATCTTCTGCATCGCCATGATCTATATGGTGGAATTCCTTCGTGACTGCCCGACACTTGATCAGGCCGTCCGCCATGCTGCCGAAGTCCGCATGATACTTTCCACCGGAGAAATCATTGTTATTATCTTCTGTGTGATCTTTTTGATCTACAGCAACAGTTTCCTGATGAAACGAAGGCAGAAAGAAATCGGACTTTACAATGTTCTCGGTCTGGAAAAAACACATATCGGCATTGTTATGCTGCTGGAAACAATTATCACAACCGTGATCTCCCTCACAGCCGGAATCGCAGCCGGAATTCTTGGCAGCAAACTTGCGCTCCTCCTTCTGCTTCGACTGCTTCATATTCCCGCTGTACTTGGATTTTATGTCTCATTAAAGGGAATTGTTATCTGTATGGTGATGTTCGGCGGAATTTTTTTACTGATTCTGTTCTTAAATCTTGCCAAAATCCGCCTGAACCGTCCCGTCGAACTACTTCACGGCAACAATACCGGTGAAAAAGAACCTAAAGCAAAATGGATTATGGCTCTGATCGGCTTTGTCTGCCTTGGCATCGGTTATTACCTTGCCATCACAACAGAGTCTCCAATCAGTGCAATTTCCATTTTTCTTCTTGCGGTAATTCTTGTTATGGCAGGAACTTATCTGCTCTTTACTGCAGGCAGTATTGTGATTCTGAAATTTCTTCGCCGCAGAAAAAAATTTTACTACAAAACCAGCAATTTTATCAGCATCTCCGGCATGCTTTACCGTATGAAACAGAATGCGGTCGGTCTGGCAAGCATCTGTATTTTAAGTACCGGCGTTCTGTTGATGATCTCCATGACGGTCTCCATTTACTTTGGCATGAATGATATTATGGTAAACCGTTATCCATACGATACGGATCTTTCCATTACCGGTATCAGCGAAGAAGAATGTCAGACTGCCATAGATGCTTTTGAAAAAACAATTTCCGATAATGCTGTTCCTGTAGATAAAAAAGCAGAAGAAATCTATCTCACGATCATCAGTCATTTCGATCACGGGCAGATTCAGATTGCAGAACAAAATACATTACGCGATTCTGCTTCCGTACTGACGCTCTCCCTTGTACGTCAGTCAGAATATGAAAAACTGACCGGAACAGATCCTGCATTACAGGATGGTAAGATTCTTGCGTGGGCTTCCAACATTTCTGAAAAATCAGATTCTCTCACTGTCAATGATTCCGTCTTTTCTGTAAAAAAATGGCTGACGGATTCTCCTCTGACCTGTGGACAGGATATTGTCTATGGTAATGCTGTATTTGTCGTCACTGATTCTGATTTTGAAAAATTTGACGAGATGCGTACAGAAATGTATAAAGATACCTCCGCATCTCCTGCCGGACAGGATCTGACTGTTCATCTCGGTCTGGACATCACCGGTTCTGATTCAACCAAAATCGCCTATGGTACACCGGTGCTGGATGCAATAAAGACTCTGAAAGATAATGGACAACTGTCTGCTACCTCCTGGATCACTTCCGGAATACGTGCGCAGGAATATGATTCCTACTATGCAGACAACGGTTCTCTTCTGTTCATTGGAATATTCCTCGGTTCTCTTTTCCTCTTGGGAACTGCCATGATCATCTACTACAAACAGATTTCAGAAGGATACGAAGATCAGAACCGATTTGAAATCATGCAGAAAGTAGGATTGAATCACCGGGAAGTCAGAAGTTCAATCCGCCGCCAGATCCTGATGGTATTTTTTCTTCCTCTTCTCATGGCACTGCTTCATATCTCAATGGCATTTCCACTGATCCGCCGGATGCTCCTGCTCTTTGGCATGACAAACACAAAACTGTTCATCGGCTGTACTGCCGGAACAGTACTGATTTTTGCTCTGGTATACGGTCTGATCTACATCATGACTGCAAAATCTTATTATCATATCGTGGAGCGAAAATAGAATTTAATAAACTAAACAAGGCCTCTCACCTGCAGAGTATCATCTGCAAGTGAAGGGCCTGTATTATTTCATAATTGATCTAATTCAAAATCAGATGTTCAGAAGGTCGCTGAATACTTTCAGTGCGCCGTCTGTTTCGTGTGCAAGGACACGTTTTGCAAGGACTTTACCAAGCTGTACACCTTCCTGATCGAAGCTGTTTAAGTTCCACAGGAATCCCTGGAACATAACTTTGTTTTCGAAGTGAGCAAGAAGTGCACCGAGGCTTGCCGGATTTACCTGCTCGCCGATGATGATGCTGGACGGACGTCCGCCTTCGAAGTTCTTGTTGCGGTTGTCATCTGCTTTACCGCATGCAAATGCAACGATCTGAGCTGCTACGTTTGCACAGAGTTTCTGCTGGCTTGTGCTGTCCTGGATCACTACATCTGTACCCATCTGATTGTTCTTAAATCCGATGAACTGAAGAGGTACGATGTCAGTTCCCTGATGAAGAAGCTGATAGAAGGAATGCTGTCCGTTTGTTCCAGGTTCACCGAAGATAACCGGTCCTGTCACATAATCTACAGGCTCACCGAAACGGTTGACAGATTTTCCGTTGGATTCCATATCAAGCTGCTGTAAATGTGCCGGGAAACGACTCAAAGCCTGTGAATACGGAAGTACTGCCGTGCTTGGATATCCGAGGATATTTCTCTCGTATACACCGATGAGGGCATCCAGCATAGCCGGGTTCTGCATTACATCTTCATTCTTTGCAAGTCTGTCTTCTTCTGCTGCACCTTCCAGGAACTGTGCAAATACTTCCGGTCCGAATGCCAGAGATAATACAGCACCACCAACAGCAGATGTAGAAGAATAACGTCCGCCGATATAATCATCCATAAAGAATGCTGCAAGATAATCATCACTCTTTGCAAGAGGAGAAGTCTCACTTGTAACGGCGATCATATGTCTGGATGCATCCAGACCGGCTTTCTTGAGGGCGTCTTTTACAAAAGATTCGTTTGTCAGTGTTTCAAGAGTTGTACCTGATTTTGATACCAGTACGAAAATGGAATGTGCAACATCAATGGAATTCAGAACTGCTGCTGCGTCGTCCGGATCTACATTGCTGATGAATTTGGCTTCCATTTTGAATTTGTCGTTTTTCTTTGCCCAGTTTTCAAGTGCAAGATACATTGCACGAGGACCAAGGTCACTTCCGCCGATACCGATCTGAACAACAGTTGTGAATTTCTCTCCTTCTGCGTTTGTGATCTCACCTGCATGTACTTTGTTTGCAAAATCAGCAATCTTCTGCTGCTGTTCCACATAAAAAGCACGTTTGTCAGCACCATCAGCTACAACGTTATCCCCAAGCTGTCCACGTGTCAACTGATGAAGAACAAGACGCTTTTCACCTGTATTGATTACTTCGCCATTATAGAGTGCTGCATATTTCTCGGTAAGCTGAGCTTCTTTTGCCAGTTTCTTAAGAGCTTCCAGTACATCATCATCTACCTGTTTTGCAGCGTAGTTATATGCAAGACCTGCAGCCATCGGTACACTGTAATTCTTCACACGTTCTGCACCGTTCTCGCCGGTCATCACTTCTGCAAGGTTTACTTTTTTTACATTGGAAAGCTCTTTGTATGATTCAAGAGTATCCAGATTGTTCCAGGTAATCATAATCAGATTCCTCCTTAAAATTAAATATTCCCGTTGTGTCAGGATTCATTCTCAATCTCTTTGATTATAATATCAAATGGGGGTAAATTCAACCCCACAGTTCCACACTCATCTCATGCCATGCCTCACCGCCCCAGACAGAATCGCCAATACCATGATCTTTGAAACCAAATTTCTGATACATTTCTACTTTATCCGGCAGGCACGTCAGGATCAGTTTCTCTCTGCCGTTTACTTTTTCGCGTTCTTTATAGCAGCGCACCAGTTCTCTCGCCAGCCCCTGATGTTGATATTTCGGAAGTACATCCAGTCCCAGAAGCATAATATTCTTACCCTTTGGATCATGTATTTCTGCATCTGTAAAAAAGTCATCCGTCAGATGTTCTCTGTCTGTGGCAAGTCCGTTAAGAAATCCTGCAATCTTTCCTGTAGCACGATCTTCTGCTACAAGAAAAAGCTCCGGTGCTTTTTTCACACGTTCTTCCATATGCTCATAAGAACATGCTTCGTTCGGAGGAAAACAGATTTTCTCAATCTCTGAAGTCTGTGCAATTTCCTCCTGACGAATATTTCTAAAAATATATTTTTCAGTTAACATACTTGTGTCGTTTTTCTCTGTCATGACCTGTATCTCCATTTTATTTATCCTGAATTATAATTTCTTGTACAATATTACCATTTTTACGTATCATATGCCACCAACAATTAAACACACACCCGTATTCTCTCAGTCGCAGTTCACTCTTATATAGTTTTTTCAGTAGTCATACCGATTAAGTATGTATTTTTTCTTTACATGCAATATAAAAGGGTATAACATGGAAGTAAACTAATATTATATAAAGGCGGGTAAATTATGGACTATTCAATTAATACAAAATGCGTACAGGCCGGTTATACTCCGGGGAATGGGGAACCAAGACAGATTCCGATCTATCAGTCAACCACTTACAAATATGATACAAGTGAAGATATGGGCAAACTGTTTGATCTTGAGGCATCCGGCTATTTTTATTCCAGACTTCAGAATCCGACAAATGACTATGTCGCTGCCAAAATCACCGCCCTGGAAGGCGGTACTGCCGGAATGCTGACTTCTTCCGGGCAGGCAGCAAACTTCTTCGCCATTTTTAATATCTGCGAAGCAGGCAGTCACATCGTTTCTTCCTCTTCTATTTACGGTGGTACATACAACCTTCTTGATGTCACCATGAAAAAAATGGGCGTCGATGTCACTTTTGTTGATCCGGACTGCACCGAGGAGGAATTAAATGCTGCTTTCAAAGACAACACAAAAGCCGTTTTTGGTGAATCTATCGCCAACCCGGCACTGACTGTCCTTGATATCGAAAAATTTGCAAAAGCTGCACACGCACATGGCGTGCCGCTTATTGTGGACAACACCTTCCCGACACCGGTAAATTTACGTCCGATCGAATGGGGTGCTGATATTGTTACTCATTCCACGACAAAATATATGGACGGTCACGGCGCTGCACTCGGTGGTGCGATCATTGATGCCGGCAAATTTGACTGGATGGCTCACGCAGACAAATTCCCGGGGCTCTGCACACCGGATGATTCCTATCATGGAATTACCTATGCAGAAAAATTCGGCAAAGAGGGTGCTTTTATCACCAAATGTACTTCTCAGCTTATGAGAGATCTCGGATGTGCGCAGTCTCCACAGAGTGCTTTTATCCTTAACCTCGGTCTGGAATCTCTTCATGTGCGTATGCCACGCCACGTAGAAAACGGACAGGCCATTGCTGAATTCCTTGAAAAACATGATAAAGTGGAATTCGTTAACTACCCGACACTTCCATCCAACAAGTACTATGAAATTGCTAAGAAATATATGCCAAACGGCGGCTGCGGTGTCGTGTCCTTTGAATTAAAGGGCGGACGTGCTGCTGCAGAAAAATTCATGAAAAACCTGAAACTTGCTGCCATTGAGACACATGTAGCAGACGCAAGAACCTGCTGCCTGAACCCGGCAACTTCCACCCACAGACAGATGAATGACGAACAGCTCGCTGCTGCCGGAATCCCGGCCGGACTGATCCGTATCTCCTGTGGTCTTGAAGATAAGAATGACCTGATCGCAGATATCGCCCAGGCACTGGATGCAATCTGATACATATTCATTATATTTATAAACTATAAAAAGGATGGAATGACACCATATTATATCATTCCATCCTTTTTATTATGTCTGCTTCTGTTTCATATCAGATATATTTATTTGTTTATTCTGATATTTTTTGCTGCGCTCCATTCAGAGTAATAATTTACTTTGGAAATTGTTTTGTAGGAACGTACTTTTACTGAATAAGTTGCCCTCCTTTTCAGAGAACTCAGTACAGTTCTCAATGTTTTGTAAGATTTGACCGTTACTGTTTTTTGTGTGTTGCCGGTTTTGTAGTTCACCTGATATCCAGTTGCTTTTGCATTCTGGCTCCATGCCACAGTTGCCCTTCCTGCTGCGCTGTTTGTTACCGATGAAATACGGTTTTGAGTAAGGCAGTAATATGATTTTCCAGTGTATGCGCCTTTTACGCTTCCTCTGTATCCACAAACTGCATAACTGTATTTTCCACCATTTACAGTAGCTGAGGTATCGGTATAATTAAGCGTCGTTCCACTGGTAATCGTCTTGATTGCCTTATATGCCCCACTTCCGTATGCTCTGTAGATAATATATCCCTGTGCTCCATTAATTTTGGTCCAGGTCAGTCGCATGCCTTTTGCAGCATTTGCAATTGACTTAACATTTCCCGTTGAAAGTCTTATCAGTGATTTTCCATTTTTGTCATAATCACTGGCAAACTTTCCATCTGCTTTGATACATCTCACTGTATATGCATAGGTTGTTCCACTTGCTGCACTGCGATCCGTATAGTTTGTTGACCCTGTATCCGCAATACGTGTCCAGCTCTCTGTTCCTTTTTTCCTGAATACACGATATTTTACTGCACCATCCACGCGTTTCCATGTAATGTTTATACCACTGGCTGCATTAGATATCGTAGAAATCGCCGGTGTATTCAAATAACTGACAGTAAGTCCCTTCTCATCATAACTTCCCTCTGCCAGATCAATGTATGCACTGACCGTATAGGTGTATGTCATTCCTGGTTTTGTTGTTTTATCCTCAAAAGATAAACTTTCTGTCGTTCCAACCTTACTCCAGCTTCCATTTGAAACCTTTCTGTATACATAATATCCCTCAGCATTTTCCACTTCATTCCAGGTTAAAACAGTTGAGAAATTGTTATATTCAACAGCCCGAAGCACCGGCTGCTTCGGTTTTTCGATGATTCGGAATGACGCCTTTTTGGCATTTGTATATTGACCAATACCGATAACCGAAACGGTTGCCTCTCCGATACGGTCATTATCCTGATATTCCAGACGATAATCATTTCCCTCTGTCAGTGTTTTGCCCGCCATGGATACCGAAACTTCAGGCTTCACCTCGTTTCCATCAAAGACATATACAGATGAAGAAAAACGAATTTCACATTCTTCTGAATTTATGTTCTTAAGTATCTTGTGTTCTCTCTTTATTTCCAGTTTACAAAGAGTACATTTCTGTACATCATCATATTGAATGTCACCATTTTCCAATGTCTCTCTGCTTTCCACAACATGGCTGATAATATGATTATCTTCCACCCAGACTGCCACTGTGCTGCTGGCTGGTTCATGATTATCATCACCGGAAACCGACACATTAATCAGTGCAAGGCCGGCTTTTTTACCGGTGATATGAGAATTTTGGATTTCAACGAGCTCTTCATCCTCTGTTGTAAGGAGAACCTGACCAATTCCATTCTCCACCAATACCTCTGCTTCTGTATTGACATGAATTCTTTCAACTGTGCATACAGCAGAAACGGATTGTTTTTTCTTTGAAATAGTAAACGTCTTTTCCGCTTCTCCTGTGATACAGACATCACCTTCTTTAGCAGTTATTGTTACTGTTGCTTCTCCTGCGTTTGTGTTATTCACATAAGAAACTGTATAATTATCTTTGCTTACAACTCCATTATCATTCTTCACAATGACTTCCGGTGCCTTTTCCTTACCATCGTATACCGTCTGCTGATAAGCGAGTGTAATCGAGCAATCTTTAAGTTCTGTCTGTCCCAAAGCCGAAATTTCTTCGGTATATGTTTCATTACAATCCAGACATTTAAATTCCTTTTTTCCTGATTTCAGATAAGTCGGTTCTGTAACTGTACCTTCATCCCATTTGTGTGGTGTCAGATCCGTTTCATCCCCGCTGAAACTGCTCTTACAACGTGTACAGGTATACGTTGTAAATCCCTTCTTCGTGCAGCTGGACGGCGTCACTGTTTTCTTATAATTATGCTGCAACGGTTCCCTGTAATCATCTGTCACCACATAATCACATTTCGTACAACTGTATGTTGTATATCCCTTTTCTGTGCAGGTCGGAGCCGTTACAACAGACACGTAATCGTGCCCGGTTGCCTCTTTAAAATCTTCAGTTTTTGTTTTACCGCATTTCTTACAGGTATAGTTTTTGTGTCCTCTTTCCGTACAGGTTGGCTCTGTTATCTGGATATCGTAATCATGACCTGTTGCTTCACGATAATGATCTGTATACTCATCTCCACACCTGGAGCAGGTATAAGTTGTGTATCCTGCTTTTTCGCACTGTGGCGGGACTGTTGACGTTACTTTATAAGCATGACCGTTTACCAGATCCAGGGCTTTTTTCTCAACAAATGTCTTTCCACAAAGTTCGCAGACAGAAGTTACACTTCCCTGTTCACAACATGTAGACAATACAGTA
This sequence comes from Ruminococcus sp. AF17-22AC, assembly GCF_003460065.1. NCBI lineage: Bacteria > Bacillati > Bacillota > Clostridia > Eubacteriales > Oscillospiraceae > Ruminococcus > Ruminococcus sp. AF17-22AC. The sequence continues at coordinate 48,166 of NZ_QRXT01000009.1, read as the reverse complement.
TCTGTGATTTTTAATACATGATCTTCATTTACCGAAATCTGAATCTTTGTCTCTGCTGCCTCGTGGTTATCGTCACCTGCTGCTGATATTTTCAAATAAGCAGTTCCCTTTTTCTTTCCGCGAATCATCTTTTCTTCAGTAACTACTGCAATCTCCTCGTTTTCCGATACAATACTTACTTCGCCCAATCCATTTACAGTAACCGGTTCTTCTGTATTTACATGAACAGATTCTGATTCTGTCTCAGCTGTGATATTCTGTTTTGCTTTTGCAATAGTAAACGGTATTGTCGTTTCTCCTGTGATACTGACATTTCCCGGTTTTGCATTCACAATAACTTCTGCATTTCCAGCATTTATATTTTTTGCATATGTAACGCTATATTCCGTTTTACCTACTGTTCCGTTGTGATTTTTTACGACTACTTCCGGAGTCTTTTCCTTACCGTTATAAACGGTTTTGCGATAGGAAAGTGTGATCGTACAATCACTGAGATCCGTCTGAACTAATGCCGGAATATCTTCGGTATATGTTTCTTCACAGTTCAGGCATTTGAACGCCTTGAGTCCCTTCTCCAGATAGGTCGGTTGTTTAGTGATCGTTCCTTTATCCCATTTGTGCGGTGCCAGATCTGTCTCATCCCCCGTATAACTATTTCCACAGGTTACACAGGTGTATGTAGTAAATCCCTTCTCTGTGCAGGTAGAATCTGTAGTTACAGCTTCATAACTGTGTCCCAGCGCACTGCGGTAATCTGAAACAATTACATTGTCACAGTTTTCATTTTTACATGTATAAGTTGTATATCCTCTTTCGGTACAGGTCGGAGGTGTTACAACAGATTCATAATCATGACCGGTCGCCTCACGGTAGTTTGAATTATAAGTAAGACCGCAGGTACTACAGGTATTTCTGGTATATCCTTCGTCAATACAGGTAGGTTTAATCACTTCTTTCGTATACTTATGGCCCAGCGCTCCTACAAAATTATCTCTGTAGGAATAGCCGCAGTTCTTACAGCTGTAATAAGTGTAGCCACGTTCTGTACATGTTGGTTTTGTTACGGTTGCCTCATAATCATGTTCAAGAGGTTCTGTCCATGTATCATCATAGGAATAGCCACAGTTTTTACACTGATGTCGTGTATAGCCCTGCATCTGACAGGTTGCCGGTACAACGATATCCTCATAAGCGTGATCTGTACTTGGTTTATAACCTTCACGTTTTGTATTTCCACAGAGTGCACATGTATAAAGTGTATAACCTTCTCTTGAACAATTTGGTTCGATTACTTTACCTTCACCATACTGATGGGCATTCGGATCTATATCCAGTTCTGTTTTAAATTCTTCCTTGCAGACACTGCAGACCTGAATATCATATCCTTTTTCAATACAGGTTGCATCTTTGTGTTCTTTCGATGTCAGCTTATGTCCGGTTGCCGGAATCACATCTGTAAAAGCCTTTCCACAGTTATCACAGGTAAAAGATTTCTCTCCGTCTGTGGTGCAGGTCGCTTTGGTGATTACAGTGTAGTCCCTGGACATGTGAATTGGGTTTGGAGTAGTGTTTGACAGTCTATTGAAACATCCCTGCGCTTCAGATGAAGTCCAAGTGTTGTTACATGCATAATAAGTAATAGTTCTGGTATGGTACTCACCCATATCAAACATAGAACTAAAATCTCCAAAGTCTCCCAGAAATGTTATATCAACAAGATTTAAGTTTGCCAGTGCCCGATCGCCTATACTTATCACTCCGGCAGGAATTTGAATATTTTTAATTCCACATCCAACAAAAGCATCCGCCTTAATAGTTGTTAACTTACTTCCTTCTTCAAATTCAACTTCTTTTATATTAGTGCACCCTTCAAATATCATACCTCCAATAGACTTTACATTTTTCGGAATACAGATTTTCTCTAAGCTCTTACAATTTTGAAATGCTCCTGCTTCTATACTTGTCACACTTGTTGGAATCTCAATCTTCTCTAAATTTTCGCATCCATAAAACATAGAGCTCGAAATTTTATCTATCTGTATGTCTTCTGCAAATATACACTGTTTCAAACCACTACAGTGCGCAAACGCAAAATCTCCAATATTTTCAACGCTGGATGGAATTCCTACCTTGGAAATTTTTCTACAATTTTGAAATGCTTCTCTTCCTATACTTTTTAAATAATTGGGCAGCTTGTCATTTGTCAATTCAAGATTTACACAATTCGAAAAAGCCTCCTAATCAATATACTCTACATTCTCATGGAAAGTCACTGTTTTAATATTGTGCCCATGAACAAACGCATATTTCCTGATACGGGTAATATTCTCCGGAATTACCAGATTTTCCAGAGCTTCGCCGCCAATATAGTAATCAATGCCCTTTATATCACCAAACGTAGCTAAGCTGAACGACGGCCATTCTTCCATATTCAGCCACTGTGACAGATCCTCAATATATAATGCCCGTAGGTTTGTACACCCCCCAAAAGTAGTTTCTGCACATTTATTCAAATTTTTCGGAATATTAATGCTTTTCAAGGATGTACAAGACTCGAATGCCGCCCAGCCTATTGTGGTTATACTTTCGGGTAAACTGATTTCCTCTAATGCACTACAATATCCAAATACCCCACCGTCTATATTTGTTAGATTTTCAGATAACTTTACACGTTTTAATGCCGTACAATACTCAAACGCATCATAACTTATACTTATAACACTGTCCTCAATCTCTGCCCATTTCAGTTTCGTTAATCCATAAAAAGAATAGGGCATAATAGTCGAGATTCCTTTTTTGACACGTAACCCTTCAATGATTCCTTCATACTCTCCCCACGGTGCTGTTGTTATTTGATGCCCATCCAGTGCTGCTTTATAGGAATAATCCCTTCCTTTACCACTGCCTGTTCCTATAGACAGTTCCAGTACATGATCCGGTGTGATTCCCCAGAAAATATTGCCATCATCACCGCATACAATATACGGTGCCGGTATTACTTCTTCTACCACTTCACCGCATTTCTGACAGGTTCGCACCAGAATTCCTGTCTGATCTCGCTCTGCCGGTTTTGTGATTACACCCGCGTCCCACTCATGTGTAGTTCCATATGCTTTTGTGACTGCAAATCCCCAGTCATCTGTGCTGTAGTCTGTCGTCAGTCTCAATGTCACGGAGCTTCCCGGTACGATCACGGTCTTTCCTGCAAGCTGATCATTGATAAACTTCTGATACAGTTCTCCGTCTTCTTTATAAATATAGAAGAAGTCATCATAGTTTGTTTCAAACTTTGTTTTTTCATCAAAGGTCAGGATGATTTCTTCTGCACCTTCCATGGATACTGTCCAGTCTGTCGATGTCTCTGTATTGTACGGATGATCGGACTGCAGATCTGTCGCATCGATGCAGTGAATGCAGTCATTATATTCACGGTCTTTATTTCCGCATTCAGAACAGGTCACATCATAATATGCCATATTTTCCGGTGTAGGATAATTGTTTCCATCTGTCTGGATCATAATCTCACCACTGTCCCGTACATAAATATGATCTACCTTTGCAGTCACTCCATTTACTTGACAGCACGCAACCCATTGTGTGTTGGCATATGCTGCCCTGTACTCATCCGTCCATGTCGGATCATTGTCCTTATAATAAACACTGGTATATACTTTTGATGTCCCGGTAAATGCGGGAATTGCTGTCGGTGCATTTCCGGAATAATAAAGGTTTACCCCCGCATTTGAACAGTTTTTAAATGCATCTGCACTGACTGTCCGCAAACTGTCCGCACTGATGAAAACTTTCGTAAGTTTCGTCCCATCTGCAAAAGCTCCGCTTCCGATTCCGGTAATACCGCTCTGAATCGTTACTGTGACAACCTGTGTCATATCCCACGGATAGTTGTCCTGACCATCATCCTTCTCGATTGCCCCTGAACCGCTGAACTGCAGATTTCCATTCTCAGAAAGTGACCAGATTACACCTGTAGCAAGTGTGCCACTGGCTGTGGTTGTTCCAACGTCCTGAACTGCCACTTTATTTTCTGAAAAAATATCATCTGCTTCTTCTGCAAATTGTATTTCCTCATTTTCATCTGTTTCGCCTTGTGAAGATACAGCTTCTGGATTCTCCTCCGTAATATCAACTTCATCTGAGTCCCCGTCTGTGAATGCTATTTCGCCCTCATTCTGAACAGCCACTCCGTTTTCACTGTCGCTTTCCAATTCCTCTGCATATGTTATGTCATCACTTATTATATCAGTGTCTGCATAAACAACAGCACTGTTTAAAACCATCATACCAGCCAACAGCATGGATATTATTCGTTTTTTCATATGTCTGTTCTCCTTTAAATGTGTATTATTTTTATGATACCATATAACGATGATTTGACTAATTACCTGCTTGCATATAACACAAAATCAGCTTTATATACAAATTTCATCTCTCTGTTTTATGCACTTTTACTTTACTCAGTACTCAAATTCACGGATAGTTTTCCTGCAAAAAAAAGGAACTCCATGCTGTTTTCAACACAAAGTTCCTTTTAATCATCATTTCATTATTTTGTAAGTACATATGCACCCAGCACAACCGGCACTGCCAGCAGCACCGCAAGCACTGAACTCTGAATAAGAAATGCTGACATGCCGGTGAGGATTGAAAATATAATTATTTTCATCCACGCATCTGCTTTCAGTTTTCTTTTTTTGATCAATATGCAGGATATGATCAGTACTGCAAGAAAAATAAGCAATACTATAAATAACACTGCCGCCAATATTAAAACCGTTATTTCAGCCATGCCACTGAATACGGTTCCCAAAATGCGTGGAACGATCAAATATCCACTTATGTAGTCATCGCTTCCGCCGGTCATTGCAGTTATATTAACCCCTGTCATAGTGGCATCTCCTGCTATCTTGCAAAATAATATCGCCCCGATTTCCAAACAGGAGAAAATCACCATATATATCCCGATCAGTATTGTTGAGAATGATGTAGCTTTTGATACTTTTTCCATATGTTCTTCCCTTTTTGATTGAACACATCTGACAGATCTACTGTTCTTTTTCCATCTTTGGACTTGCCGAAAAACAGTCATCCGGTATTTTCGTCAGACTTTCCGGCATATCTACCTGTTCCAGATTATCGCAGAAAGAAGCAAACGTTGACGGTAATTCCGTTATTCCTTCACCCAATGTGATCTTTTTGATTTTTGATCCGGAAAAGGTTCCGAATCCTTCAAAAATACATTCCTTTCCAAAGACAGCTTCTTCAAATCCGGAGTCCATGAAGCAACAGCCTTTTACTGTTGAACCATCTCCTATATGTATGTATCCCCCGGCTCCTGCCCCACAGAAAGCAGAATCCCAAAGATAATTTTCACTGGCAGGCAGCTCCACATCTCTCAGGGCTACACAATCTCTGAATGCAGATCCTTCAATTTCTACTGCCTGATTACCGAAAACCACAGTTTCCAGACTGGTACATCCTGAGAACGCATATCCTCCGATCCAGGTCAGCGAATCCGGAAGTGTTATTTTTTTCAGACCGGTGCAGCCCTCAAATGCTGAAACGTCAATATAGCGCATTCCTTCCGGAACTTCAACAGAAGTAATCTTTGTATTATCCTTAAATGCCAGCGAAGCAACACCACTCATTACTGTGTCTTCAATGCTGGAAGGCAGAACAAGCTCTGTTCCTTCTCCTGTATAACCACTCAGCTCCTCATAGTCATTTTTCTCATAGCCACCATTATCCTGCGGTTCCTCCTCAAGCTATGATCTTGTAAAGACAAAAGAAATGGCTGCCGAGATCGCCAGAACATTCTCTCTGGACCTCAATGTCCTTCCGGGAACTCTTTCTTATTTAGAAGATCTCCTGACCGGCAACTGGAATCCGGACCGTTTTCTCGTTGTTCCACCCCAGAGTACGATCTCATCAGAGGATTTAATTATTTTGTAATTTTGTAGGAGTTTTCACATGACTGACATTACTCACCTGAAAGAACAACTGATCGATGCCATGACTAAGCTCGATGATGAACTTTCTCAATCCTGTGCAGCAGAACTGATCTCTCTTGGTATTCCTTTCGCAGAGCTTCAGTCCTGTCTGGACCTTGGATTAAAGCAGGTAAACAACCTTTTTGAAGAAGGCGAATATTTTATTGCAGACCTTATGTTTGCAGGAATGCTCTATTGCTCCATTTTAGACCTGATTCCTGTACCGGCTGATTCCACCTCTGCAGTCCACAAATGTGTGCTGATCGGAGTAGTCGAGCGCGATATCCACGGAATCGGAAAAGACATTGTTTCAGGACTTTTAAAAGCATACAATTTTGATGTGATTGATCTGGGAACAAACGTTTCTCCATCATCTTTTGTAAAAGCAATCAAGACTCATCATCCTCAGATCGTTTTGATGAGCGGTATGATGCACTACTCTCAGGATTCTATGAAGCGGACTGTAGAGGCCATTAAAAAGGCCGGTCTCCGCGATAGCGTCACCATTCTTATCGGTGGCGGCTGTGTAAATGATTCTATTCTGGAATATATTGGTGCTGATGCCCGTGTAAGTGAACCACTCGATACCGTTGCACTTTGCAACCAACTAATCTCCAGAGGTACTTATGAAAAACAATAATCCTGTTTACCAGACAATTTATACATATCTGAGCGATCAGATCGTAAATGGTACTCTTCTTCCGGGACAGATGCTTCCCTCAGAGAACGAGCTTTGTCGACAGTTTTCCACTACCAGGGAAACTGTGCGCCGCGGGCTGACGCAGCTGACTCAGGAAGGACTTATATACTCTCAGCCAAAACGCGGATACTTTGTCAGCGAGCCTAAGAATAATGACCTTTCTCTGACTATCAATCCCAAGATTACTGAAAGTATTTCTCGTTTTAAGGACATACGTCTGATCCGACCGGATATCGAAGTGCAGAATGCTCTCCAGGTTCCCGCTGACCAGAGGATTATTGCGATTTATCGCGGAAGCTACCGTGGCGATTTTCAGATTGGTCTGGAAGTCAAATATGTCCCTTATGACAAGGGAATCCCATCCATCGAAAACGAAATCAATTATGCTGTTTTCCCAGAGGCTGCCGATGCCAAAACTGATTCTTTCAGCTACTATACACAGCTTGAAATCTCAGCTGTCTCACCTGTCCCGGATCTTCTCCCTCTTCTGGAGTGCAAAAAGAACGAGCCGCTTTTGCTGATCAGCAGAACCTTCATTACTCAGGACGGCAAACGGATCGGATTCAGTAAAGAATATCTGCGCCAGCCTTATGGCTGTCTCTCCGGTTATTCCGGATATATTCAAAACCGGCACAATATTGCCGATGCAGCACAGGAGGGATCTCATGCCTAATATCAAATTTTGTCCAGATAATCAGTCTATCACCGTTGCCGACGGAACACTTCTGATCGATGCGATCCGTCAGGCCGGATTATATATTGATGCTCCCTGCGGCGGCCAGGGAAAATGTGGAAAATGCAGGGTTACTCTGCTCAACAAAAAAGAGCCTGTCACCGTTCTTGCCTGCCATTTTCCGGTAACAGAAGATCTTACAGTTGATTTTTCTAAAAAAACAGATACTCAGATTCTTACTGGCAGCGATATTGCCATGTCTCGTCTGGCAAATCCCCAGATCACGATTCTTTCCGCTACAATTCCGCATCAGTCCATTGGAGACTGCGATTCACTCTGCAGCAGAGTTTCCTCTGTTCTGGAACAACAGATCGGCAGACCTGTCAAAATCCCACTTACCACAGCCGCAACTTTATATCGCCAGCTGGAAAAGCTCCCACGGCTTCCTGCTTCCGCAGAATATCCTTCCGGTGCCTGGAAAGGTTTTTTTGTTCTTCAGTCCGATACTCTGCTTGCAATCCGCGAGCAGCCTGGCAACGCTTATGTACTGGCTTATGATATCGGAACTACTACCATCGTTTCCTATCTTTTAGATGCAGTTTCCGGAAAGACAGTCCACATTTCCAGTATGTTAAATCCACAGACTGCCTATGGCGCCGACGTGATCAGCCGCTGCGAATATGCTGTTGATGATTCAAAAAACCACCTGACCTCCTGCATTCAAAACGCAGTTGCCGCCCTGGCCGACGAACATATCAAAACTCTTGGAATTTCTGCCTCCGATATTTTCTTTGCGGTCCTTGCCGGCAACACCTGTATGGAACATCTGCTCCTTGAAATTTCACCTGATTCACTGCTCCACGCACCTTATCTGGCAACTACCGATCAGTTGATCACCCTTCCGGCAGCCGCTCTGAAGCTTCCCTACCATCCTGGTGCTCAGGCAGCCGTTCTGCCCTGCATCGCCGGATTTGTTGGCGGAGATACCATTGCCGTATTGCTTTCACTCCCAGAACACACCTTTGATTTCCTGACACTTATACTCGATATCGGAACCAACGGTGAACTGGTCCTTGGAAAAGATGATCAGCTCTACGCCTGCTCTACTGCTGCCGGCCCTGCTTTTGAAGGCGCAAAAATCTCCTGCGGCATGCGCGGTGCCCCAGGAGCTATTGATCATGTTACTATTGAAAATGGAAAACTTAAGCTTCATGTGATCGGTGACGGAGCCCCTTCCGTCATCTGTGGTTCCGGTCTTTTAGATCTCATCGCCTGCCTTTTAGATCTTGGAATCATTTCCAACAGAGGCCGTCTGGAAAAACCAGCCAAATGGTCCGATGGCCTTAAGGAAGCCTATGGCTCACGTTTTGTCACACGTGATAATGTTTCGGCTCTGCTTCTGACCGATGATGAAAATGGTGTTTATCTTTCTCAAAAAGACATCCGTGAAGTCCAGCTGGCCAAAGCCGCCCTTGCTTCCGGCATCGAACTGCTCTGTCAGGAGATGGAGGTTTCTGACTCAGAGATCTCGCAGGTTCTGCTTGCAGGTGCCTTCGGCACCTATCTCTCTCCTGCAAGTGCCTGCCGAATCGGTCTGATTCCGGAAACTCTTCTGGATCGAATCCGTACCATCGGAAACGCCGCCGGAGAAGGCGCAAAACTGGCCGCCTACAGCCAGACCGCTCTCGCAAAAAGCGAAGAACTTGCAAAGCAGGCCAAGTTTGTTGAGCTTGCCACCTCCAGGCAGTTCCAGGAGACCTATTTAAAGAGATTGAATTTTTAAAGGATTATATATCTACTCTATGATTTGTCGGAATTACTTCATAACAGAATCTACTTCCTAAACAATAATCCTTTCCAACATATACTGGCTCATCTTCTGCGTAAATTAGTGTTTCCATAACAAACACTGGTTCCGAAGGCGCCGTTCCGAAATTTTTCGCCATACGGCTTCCTGCTTTTTCTACAGACAATATATTGCGATTTCGTGAATTTTCGCCAGTTAGATCAACATTCATTCTTTCTTTTATAATAGAATAAATAGATTTATTCAGATCTTCCCACAACAGAAATCCATACTTCTTATAAGAAAGGTACATATGTTCCAATGATACGGGATCGTTGTCTGCAAATCTCAATCGCTCTATATGAACAATTTTATCGTCTGCTTCAAGTTGCAGGTTTTTACGATGATAATTCTTTCCTTCAATCACTTCCTTTTTAAGAACCTGTGCAGATGGCTTCAAGCCCGCCTTGACACAACTCTGTGTAAAACTAGCACGATGAAAAATAATCTTTTTAATCCTTGGCTTTGAGACAAAAGTTCCAATACCCTGTTTCTTTTCCAAATAGCCCTCGTCAACCAGAATAGTCAACGCATTACGCACCGTTACCCGACTTACTTCGTACATCTTCATAAGTTCTATTTCTGAAGGAACTCTGGAATTTTCTGTCCATTCTTTTTGTTCAATTTTCTGTTTGATCGATTCCTTTACCTGTTCATATAATGGTATTGTTGAGTTCTGATTAAGCATGTTTACCTCTTTTCATTGTATCTCTGTGGTGTAAAGACTCAAAAAGGAGGAAAAACTTCCCCCTTTTGATATTTCTAAAATATTTGAATTAATATTTGAATTTCCACATATATCTTCTTGTTGTCAATGGATGTTTTCGGGCATCTGCAAGAAGATTATTGAACACTCCAATTACGTTATTATAGAACATAGGTTCAAGATATTCAGCAACTTCACCCAGTTCATTTATACCATACTGAGTTGCATCAAGCACAAAAATACGATTATTGAATTTATTAATAAAATCCAATGCTCTGTCATCCAGGAAACGGGTATGTCCACAGGATTTCATCATAAGAAATGCTGTATTTTTATCTGTAATTTCAAATGGTCCATGGAAGAATTCGCCCGAATGAATAACACTTGCATTGATCCACTGCATTTCCATAAAAATACAAATTGCCTCCTGATGAGCCGGACCCCAACATGAGCCACTACCCATTGTATAGATTACAGAATCATCTTTAAATTCCCAGGCCCATTTGATCGCTTCCGGAACGACATCTATCTTAGCCTTAGCTACTATATCGTTTAATTTTGCAAGAGCTGTTATCATCTCATTATATTTATCATATCCTTCAACTCGATTAAGAATTTCTAATGCAAGTTTAAATCCATAAGATACTTTCTGATTTTCTACAATAGATTCCGGCCCAAACTCATAATGAATCACATATTGAGCTATCTCTGCAAGAGGAGAAGGAACTTCAAAAGTAAGACCAATGGTAGCTGCTCCAAGCTCATTTGCAACTTCAACTGCCTTTACAGTCTCTGCTGTATTTCCTCTCTGAGAGGCAGCAATTACAATTGTATCTTTACCAATTTCCTTAGGTGTGGCATGAACAAACTCATTTGCATTGATATAACCAACCTTCAATTTTGTTGCTTCTGCGCTTAGGAAATATTTTGCTGGAAAAAAGCCACTTAAAGAACCACCACAACCAACATAATATACGGTATTAATTTTCTGTTTAGCTAGAATATCTGATACTATTTTCTTTACTTTTTCCATAGTTCACGATCCTCCTAAATAAAAACAATTTTATATTTTTAATATAAATCCGAATTTAATATGATAATATCATGCCTCACTATGTGTGTCAATATTTTTATATAACATCTTAGTACATCTTGTCTTTTCTTTTTTCTGATTAATCCTTTTATTGTGCATATTAAACAATTCTTCAACTCATTTCATCTCAACTATTGACACAAGACCAGATTCATTATATAATGTATGCATACAACATACGAACAATCATATATTCAAGGAGGTATTATACTATGACACCAAAACAAATTATTGAAGCAATCAAAGCTGAACGCCCAGAAATCAACACCTTATTCTTTGTTGGATGTGGTGCATCTTCTGCAGAGCAGTATCCAGCTCAGTACTTCATGGATTGCAACGCAAAAAAAATCCGCACAAGTTTCTACACTGCAAACGAATTCAACTATGCAACCCCTGTTTCTCTTGACGAAACAGCCATCGTAATTGCATGCTCACTCGGCGGAACAACACCAGAAACTGTTGAAGCAGCTAAACTTTCCCATGAAAAAGGAGCAAAGGTAATCGCAGTTACACATGATGGAGAATCTCCACTCGCCAAAAATGCTGATTATGCCATTGTTCATGGATTTGAAAAAAATTATGCTGCTAAACTTGAAAAAATGAATAATATCCTTATGCTTGCAGTTGAAGTTCTTCATCAGTTTGAAGGATACGACAACTACGAAGATATGGTAAAAGGTTCAGAAAATATCTATGCTGCAATCGAAGATGCTGTTTCTTATGCTCTCGCACCAGCAAAAGAATTCGCAGATGCATACAAAGACTCACCAGTAATCTATGTTATGAGTTCTGGTGCTACACAGAAAGTTGCTTATTCTTTCTCCATCTGTCTCCTTATGGAAATGCAGTGGATCAACTCTGGTTCCTTCCATGATGGTGAATTCTTCCATGGACCATTCGAAATCGTAGAAAAAGATGTTCCATTCCTTCTTCTTATGAACGACGGAAGAACCCGTAAAATGGACTCCCGAGCACTTGATTTCCTTAACAGATTCGATGCTAAAACAACTGTAATCGATGCCAAAGACTATGGTCTTAGCAATTTTGTTCCTGCTTCTGTCGCTGAATACTTTAGCCCAATGGTTATTACAGGTGTGTTAAGAGTATATGCTGAACAGCTTGCAATCGTTCGCGATCATCCGCTGACTCAGAGACGATACATGTGGAAACTTGAATATTAATTTAGCCTTTTAGCTTTGATAATATTCCAATAAAAAAACAAACAGCAGCCATCAAATTGGCTGCTGTTTGTTTTTTCTGTTCTTAAACACTGATATACTGTCAAATCCAGCTTCTTTCAATTTCTGATACACCTCATCAAACCCATATCCTACTCTCTCTGGCCTGTGAGAATCTGATCCTACCGTAATAATACTTCCACCAAGCTCCTTGTACAACTTTAATATCGGAAGCCCTGGCATAGTATCTTCCAGGATTTCTCCCATACACGCTGTGTTTATCTCAATACCCTTTCCTCTATTTATTATATTTTCCAACACCTTACGAATAATAGATTCATATTTCTCATGAAGATCTGCTAAACCCTGTTTCGCACAATGCTTTTTAAAATAATCAATATGAGCCAAGCAGTCAAAATCTCCTTCTTCAGAAAGTTCCAAAAGATGATAATAATATGCATCTCCAACACTTTCTGCATTCTTTTCTGTAATAATCAATTGAGTCAGATCAATATTTTCCAATTTATGCACGGATCCTAACACAAAGTCAAATGGATATCTCGCGACAACAGCATTATTTATCTCCGGATTGATATAAAGCTGGCCAAACTCCATGCCACTTTTTACAACCAATTGTCCTTCAAATCTCTTCTGACATTTTTTTAATGCAAGAAAATAATCTTCTATATATGCTTCATTAAAATAAGGTTTTGTTACACCATTTACATAGAACTCATAATGATCCGTAAATGCAATCTCTCTCAGACCCTTTTTAACTGCAGAATCACACATCTCTTCCATAGGAAAATGAGCATCCGGCGAAATTTCACTGTGCATATGATAATCATATAATACTTTCATTTTTATCACCATCCTTTTTATTTTTACGTTTTATATCAAAAGCCGCGCTTTTAATATTCTTCTAAATAAATTATTTTAATTATCTTATGAATTTATTCAAATTTCTTTCCATATCCAAAGGATCCATCTCGCTGGCAGTTACCTGCCGCAAATACAGCTGCTCTATAAAGACTAGTTTCAATCAATGCATCCTGATATTCTTCTTTTGTTGTAATTCCTCTATTTCCTGCTTTCTCTGGAAACTCTACACAATCTTTCATCCCGTCCACATAATTTATCAAAAAGCTTGTGATAAACGAGTCGCCTGCCGCCATAGTATCGACTGCATCTACCAAATATGGTGACTGTTCATAAAACTTACCGTCAATTCTAAGGAATGCACCTTTTGATCCTCTTGTAGCCATAACTACATGTTTACATCCATATTCTTCGATTCGTTTCATCTGCTCTATGATTTCTTCTTTTGGCATATCTCCGCAAGAAATAGCAGCCATATCAATATATGGACAAACTTTTTTAAGATATTCCTCATCATATCTATTAGAGAAATCAAAGGATACAAATCTTGAAGCCTTACGAATACTAGGCAGCGCAGCTTCTACATAACTGAAAATACTCGTATGGCAAACATCATATCCCGCAATGTAATCCAAATCCATATCTGTAAGAAGATCAATTGGATGTTCCTTACTTACTCCTCCTTGATTTGATCCAATAAACACCCTGTCGCCATCATCCAGTCTTACTTCAGCATAACCATTTTCACCATGGTAAAATCTGCAATGTGATACATCAATTCCCATATCTGCCGTTGTCTTATATACATGTTTAGCAGCTTCATCATCTCCAAATACTCCAAAATAGCCAGCCTCTATTCCAGATAGCTTAGCTAATACCGCTATATTCAGAGCATTTCCACCTGGATACATAGTCTTAATATGCATATACTTGTCTACTACATTATCTCCAAGTCCAAGAACCTTTATCATATCAGTTCCTCCTGTTCAACGTTCATGTCTTACCTTGTACTAACATAATATAACGTTATATATCGATCCGCAACCTTTTTTAATTTCTACGTTATTTTTGTCCTTTTACAAGATTTTATCATCTATTTTTTGTAGATATTGCACAAACGCAAAACCAATCTTTCCTCTTACCATCGTCAAAACAGCTGAACCTGTTTCTTTACAACTATTTTAAAAAATAGCAATACTCTAGATTTCTCTGAGTATTGCCATTTTTATCTAAAAACCAAGGTTTCCCACACTATTATTCAAGCGGCTGTTTGCAGTTTTAATCAAATTACTGAATACAATTTTTCCACAGACTGCTGAATAGATTTTTCCGGATCCATCAGATATCTTCCATCTGTGATTTCCAGTGAAAGACTGTGTTTATATCCATATTCATCAAACTGTTTAAGGTATCCTTCCATATCAAGAATTCCGTCTCCCCATGCCAGATGACCTCTGGGAGTACCGTCAATAAAATGAACATGTATCAGCTTATCTCCAAATTCTCTAAGATAATCTGACGGAGATTTGTTTTCCAGAACCATCGGACAGGTATCCAGCATTGCACCTATATGGTCATGATTTAATTCATCCATCATCTTTTTTAATGATTCAAGATTGTTAATCAGATTACTTTCGTCTTCTCTCCATGCTTCCAGTGCAAGTGTGATTCCATAATGTTCAGCCAGATCTCCCAGCTGCATCAGTCCTTCTTTTCCATATTTCCATGCTTCTTCATAATCACTTCCATCAAAGTACCCTGTTCCGGCAGTCACCAAAACTTTATCTGTACCCAATTCAGAAGCAACTCTTACAGCATCTTCAAAAAACTTAAGACTTCTTCGTCTTTCAGATTCATAAGGTGCTGCCAGGTTAATAGGATAGATACACTGTTCCGGTGTATAACAGATCAGTTTAAGTCCTCTTCGTTCAATTTCATGGCGAACAGCAACTATATCGCGGTAGGTCATATCTTCCGGATGAAAATGTGGTGCCGCTCCCCATAACTCAACCGCCTGAACCTGATTTTTCACAGCGTCATCCAAAAATTTAGTCAGTGGAAAAAATTTATACTGAATATTCATAATTGCCACCTGACTGCGTTTTAAATTAACCATCTGTCATTACCTCCTCATATTTAATCATTATCCTGCAATGTAAACTTGCACTCAAAATAGTCTGCATTAAAGACATCTTTGGAGAAAAAAACCGGTTTTTTATTCTGATCATAAAACATATTTTTCATGAACAAGAGTCCTCTGCCTCTTTCTACATTCAACAGTTCAGCCTCTTCTTTTGTTGCATTGCAAATAGCAATACTTTTTTGTGCTGCTTTGAGCTTTACCCCATGCTCCTGAAGCAAAGAATGTATGGAACCTGTCAGATCTTCCATAAGAAGATACAGATACTCTCTGGAAAAGCGCATTTCTTCAATTGTCAGTGGAATTCCATCCACATATCTCAGCCTTCTTATAGAAAGCACCATATTGTCATTCAGTTCCAGTCTCTGCAGATCAGCAGCTTCTGCCTTCTTCAGCTCTGCTCCCAGAAGTTCTGTTTTCACCACACGGCCTTCTGCTTCATAAGTTTTGCTGAAACTGAATATATTTCCCGGATTCCAGGGAATTCTTCGTGGCGCAACAAAAGTCCCCATTCTTCGCTTTCGGATCAGAATCTCTTCCTCCACCAGTATCTCCATCGCTTTTCTTACAGTAATCCTGCTCACTCCATAGATCTTTTCCAGCTCTGTTTCTGTAGGTATCTGTTCATTCTCTTTATATTCGCCTGTCTGGATTTTCTTTTTAATATCTTCTGCAATCTGCTGATACATTGGTTCTGATGCTGTTTTTCCCATCTTATCCTCCGTTAACTTATGCATGTTATATCGTTAATATATATAACATATGCATTCTTAAATCGATATATTTTTATCTGTAAATTTTGTAATAAGATGACAGCCTGTTCCTGCAGACGTCTACATTTTTGTCTGCTTTAGTATTATTATCTGAACCACATGATACATTCTATTTCTATATTTTCCCCAACAATTAACTGCAGGCTCTGATTTTTAGGATTCTGTCGTTGTTGGCTACTCACCCATTACTTCTATATAGTACGTTCTCATCTGTGGTCCATCAAATTCTGCAAAATAAATATCCTGTGCAAAGCGGATCAGTGCCTTTCCTTCAATTACAGGGAACATCACTTCATATCCCGTAAGCATCTGTTTCAGATGACCAGGCGCATTTCCACCAGTTGCTCCATAACTTGGCAGATAATGGCTGTGTGCGTAATCAGCAACTACCGGAGCCATCTTATCAAGAGTTGCTTCAATATCAGTATGTAAACATGTCAGATCTTCATTAACCATTACACCTGCTGTAGTATGAGCACTCATTACAAGTACAAATCCATTCTGAATACCACTTTCTTCTACTGCTTTGATCACTTCATCTCTGATAGAAATCAGCTGAAACTCTGTTTCGCTGAGCACTTTTTTTGTTGTAAGTTTTACCATGTTATTTTACCTCCAGACCAAGGAATTTTTCTGCGTTTCCGCCAAGGATTTTTTCAAGTGTTTCAGGACGGATATCAAGAGATTCCAGTCCTCGTTTGATGCGTGCTGTACGGAATCTGGGATTATTGGAGCCAAACATAATCTTGTCACCAAAATCATTATCCAGCCACAGACGGCCAAACTGATTCATAAACACATCTTTCATAAACTGTTCTGGAGAATCCATATACAACATGGAAGTATCTGCATAAACATTCGGATATTTAAGAATCATGGCAGCTGTTTCATAAATAAACGGCCAGCCCATATGTCCGATACATATACGGAGTTCCGGATATTTTATTGCTACCGGTTCAAAATTAAGTGGTTTTCCATATTTCATCAGGCAATCATCACAGAATGACATACCCGCTGAAAAAATAATAGGTTTGTTATATTCAACACATTTTTCATAAATTTTGTCCATCATAGGGTCATCCGGGAAAAACGCCTGTTTTGAAGGATTCAGATACAGACCCATCAATCCCTGTTCTTTAAATGCTTTTTCCAGAACTTCAAGTGCATCTTCACGATACGGATCCACACTTGCAAATCCAAAGAAGAGATCCGGTGCTTCTTGTACCATTGTGCATACCTGCTCATTGGACACTACCCATCCTCCTGCACTGGTAGTAAGATCCATTGGAAGAAGTACCAGTTTATCCACCTGCGCAAATTTCATCTGTGTTCTTGTAAGTTCTACCGGAAATGGGGACATCAGATCCCAGTGCGCCTGTTTTTTTCTGAATTCCAGTTCCTCTTTGTCACCGCTAATTTTTTCATAAAATCCTGGATGAACATGTACATCAATTACCATACTCATGTCTTTCTCTCCTTTGTAAGTTAAAAATTTTAATTGTTTACCCTTTTACTGAACCGGCTGTAAGACCTTCAACAATATATTTCTGCATGAAAATAAACAGAATGATAACAGGTGCAGCAACTATTGTTCCAAAAGCCATTGCCTGACTCCATGCAGTTCCATATCTTCCAATAGCATTATAAATTCCCACTGTTACCGGCCATTTTGCAGAATCATTAATATATGTCAGTGAATATACCAGGTCGCTGTATGCAAACAGGAAAGAAAAAACAAATGATACAGCAACTCCACCAGAACACATTGGAAGTACTACTTTTATAAAGGACTGAAGTGAATTGCAGCCATCAATGCGGGCAGCTTCGTCAATTTCCTTCGGTATACTTATAAAATAGGTTCTGAGCATTAATATACAAAATGGTATTCCCAATGTTGCATCTGCAAATATCGGAGCCAGATATGTATTATAAATAGACAATTTCTGAAAAATAATAAAGTTAGGAACCAATGTTGAAATCTGCGGCAGCATCTGTGATACCATAAACAGCAACAATATGATTCTTTTTCCCTTTAATTTAAATCTGGCCATTCCATAAGCTGCCGGAATCGACAGTACCACCGAAATAACCATAGCAAAGAAAGAAATGATCATACTGTTTTTCAGACCCTGAAGAATATTAAATACTGTAGACGTAAACTGTGTGACATATGCAGATATTGTTGGTTTTAACGGGAAAAGCTGAGGCGGTGTAGCAAACACCATCTTTTCTTCTTTAAAAGAAGTAATGATCATCCAATATAATGGAAACATCATTGCCACGAATAAAACAACTGCAATAACCGTCATGAGGGTGTTTTTTATTTTCTTTTTCTTCTTAGCACTCTTCATAATCACATCTCCTCATCATCTCTCATCATACGAATGTAAAATACACCTACTATTAATAAAATAAACATCAGAATATTTGAAATTGTACTGCCTACTGAAAAATCAAATTTAGTAAATGAATTTTTATAAGAATATAATGTCAGCAATTCCGTTCCATTGACAGGTCCGCCGCCAGTCATAACATAAATCAATTCAAAAGCTCTGAAAGTATATACAATTCCAAGAACGAGAGAAGCCTGAATTGATGCTTTTACACTTGGTACGGTTATATAAACAAACTGCTGCCATGCAGTTGCCCCATCTATTCTCGCACTTTCATAAAAGTCCAGAGGGATATTTGCCAGGCCCGTAGAAAGAAGTATCATAAAGAATGGGATACCACACCATATATTGGCTACAATTACGGAAAACATCGCTGTCCATGGATGTTGGAGCCATTCAATCCCATGATCCATAATTCCAAGTCCAACCAGAATTTCATTGATAAATCCACCATTGGTAGCAAAAAAGAATTTCCAGAGGATTGCGTTTACCGTAACAGGTATGATATAAGGGATAAGCATCAGAGATTTCATAACCCTAAATGCTGCACCGCTTTTTTTAAACACCATAGCAAGTGCAAAACCACCTACAAACTGAAAGAAAATACAGACTACTGTAAACACACAGTTCAAAAACAGTGCATTCCAGAATTCTCTCTGTTTAAAAACATCAATGTAATTTCTCAATCCGACAAATTCTTTGTGCGGTGAAAGCAATGTGACAACCGTTACATCCTGAAGGCTAAGAATCAGATTATATATAATAGGATAAAATATAAACACCAGCATAAACAGCAGTGCCGGTAATACATATATATATCCCTCTCCTTTTCTGAGAAATCGTTTCATAATCATCTCCCTTTCTATAATATCAGCAGTATTCAAAATACTGCTGATATTATTATCATGTAACCGTTAGCTTGTTATTCTTTTGCTGCATCGATCAGTGCCTGACCATCTGCAAGCGCCTGATCTACTGGCTGCTGTCCTGAAAGTGCTTCCTGAATTGCCTGCTGGTATCCTTCGGATACGCTTGGCCAGTATGTTACAACATCTCTTGCGCGAGAATTTGGAACCATATCAATAAAAGGTTTCATTTCTTCTGTCTGGAAACGTTCATCTGCCACTGCTTCATCACATGCTGTGAAATGGTCGCTGACCCTATCCCATTCACTGATTCTGTCATAATCTTCCATCCACTCAAGGAATTCAAGAGCATTCTCAGTATTCTTTCCTTTGATTACACAAAGGTTCTCACCACCATACACTGTAGTTTTTTCGCCGCCTTCTGTTGCTGATGGAATTTCTACAACACCATAGTTCAAATCATGATCTTTATAAGGTGTAATATTCCAACATCCCATTACATGCATTGCAATATTTCCGCTTTCAAACTGAGATGCAAGTTCTGACTGTGTCCATGTAATACAATCCTTCGGCATATAACCTTCAGCTACCATGTCTGACCAGAGAGAAAGTGCTGTTTTTCCAGCATCACTATTAAGGTTCATGGTTTCTCCACCTGCTGTCCAGAAGAAAGGCAGGAACTGATATGTGGATTCTTCACTCTGTATTCCTGATACTGCAAATCCTTTATATTTGTCTGTCGTAGTTTTTTCTGCCAGCTCTTTCAGATCATCAAATGTCCAGTCATTTGTCGGATACTCTACACCCAGTTCATCAAAAATATCTTTGTTATAAATAATCTCAAGGTTATTAGATTGTAAAGGCATACCATATACCTTATCTTCATATTTACATGTATTCAGAATTTCCGGGAAATAATTCTGATAAGATTCCCAGTTTTCTACTTCATCAGTAATGTCTTCAAGGATTCCCATTGCTGCATAAGATACAGTGTCACAGTTGTCAATCATAGCCAGATCTGGTAATGATGATGCCGCTGCCCCTACTGTCAGCTGTTTCTTGAAATCTGCAAAAGGAAGAACTGTTACCTTAACTTCTGTTTTGTCTGACTGTGCATTAAATTCATCTACATATTCCTGAAATCTCTGCTGAGATCCCTCGGTTGAAAAATAATGCCATAAGTTAATTTCTGTTTTTGCGTCTGCCTGTGCTGTATTAACTCCGGCAAACACCCCTGTTAACACCATCCCGCTCATTAAAAGTGCCATCATTTGTTTTTTTCTCATTTTGTACTTCTCCTTTCGTTATATTGATTCGCTCATTTGTTATGCATTTATAATACATATTTCATTTCATTATGTCAATACTATTATTAATTTTCCACATTTATCACAATTTATTTTACATTTATTTATGCATTATGTCTTATTTTTGTATTATTTAAGCTATTCCATATTTCATTTTAAGTTATTCTTTATATTTCAATTGACATATCTTTTTATTTATGTTAGCATTTCAAATATAACAAATAAAGAGAGTCTATGTAAATAATTTTATGTAAAGGAGCGATCATTAATGAAAGTTGCAGCTATTGGTTTTTCTTGTATAGATGTTTATCAGAATCTCGACAAACAATATGCTACCGGAAACGGAATTGACTGCATTGTTAATCTGGCAAAACGTGGAATCCAGACCTCTGCAATAACAACTGTAGGTACCGACTTATACGGAAAAGAAATGCTGGATTTATGTAAGGAATATGAGATTGATTCTTCTCATATACAGGTAAATGAAGGCGATACTTCTGTTTTTTACATGACATTAAAAAATGGGACTGACAGATTTCATATCAAAAATGTTCCAGGCGTAATGGAAAATTATACTCCAACCAGAGAAGATATTGAATTCACCAAAACACATGATTATGTTCATACTGATATGTATGGTCATGTACTTCATCTTCTTCCCGAATTTCGCGAAGCAGGATGTAAAATAATTCTGGATTTTTCTCTTAATAAAGATTTTGATGTCCTTGGGCCTGTCCTCAGGAATACCAATTATGGATTCTTTTCTTTTGAAAAATACGATGACACTATCCAGGATTTTCTCAAAAAAGCTTATTCCTATGGGCCTGACATTGTAACTGCCACATTTGGAGAAGAAGGCAGTATGAGTTATGACGGCAGCACTTTCTATAGACAGGAGATTTACCCTGCTGCTGAAATTGTCAACACTGTAGGTGCCGGAGACTCCTTTATATCCGGTTTTGTGTATGGTTTGATCCAGGGAATGGACATTCCGGGATGTCTTGACTGTGGTGCGCGCACTTCATCTGAAATCGTGCAGAAATTTAATCCATATTAGTTAGTGTTGTGTAGCGTAACTATTATGAAAAAAAACGAAAACTAATAAACGGGTCTATAATAAATGTTGGGGTACATGAAATTTAATTCATGTATCCTAGCATTTTTATTTTATTATAAGGGTAACAAAAAACCCCAAAGCGCCAGTCTCGCCAACAAACCACTCGGAGGTGCAAATAAATGCTCCCTAATTATATCAAAGATTTACTTGATTTAGAAGATATTATTGTCACAAAAACAATCCATGCTGATAAATATGTAAATTTTTTTCTTGGATACTAAACCAAAACCGCATATTTGTCCGAATTGCGGAAACCCCACAGCTAAAATCCACGAGTATCGTTGGCAGATTATTAAGGATTTACCATTTCAGCTAAAAAAATCTATCTTGTTCTTCATAATCGCCGTTATGCCTGCTCTTGCGGAAAGAAATTCTATGAGGCTTATGACTTTCTCCCCAGATATCTGCAGCGAACAAAACGACTTACACGGAAAATAGCGGAGCTATTTCATGAAACTCCGAGTTTAAAATCTGTAGCAAAAACATCTAATGTCTCTGCCACAACCGTCTGCAGAATACTCGATAGTATCCACTATTCATGTCCACCTTTAAAAGAAGCTGTTTCTATTAATTAATTTAAAGGAAATGCCCGCACAGGTAAGTATCAATGTTTTCTTGTAAACCCAAAGAATCATTCCATTATGGATATCCTTCCTGATCGTACGCAGCGGCTTAAGGTTAAATACTTCGTCTGTGATATGTGGCAACCATATGTTAATCTTGCCCATACTTTTTTATAATGCAAAATTTGCATTGATAAGTATCATTTCATCCGGCAGGTCACCTGGGATATGGAAAATGTCCGCAAACATCTACAGAAAACCATTACCATGCGTAAATACTATAACGTAGTCATAAACTTCCCTAACAAGATATAACAATCTAAAAGAGGAAAACAAAAAGGCATGCAATCTGATGCTTCTGTATAATAACGATCTACGGCTGGCACACTGGTTGATAGAACGATTTTATGAACTCTGCAAGGATACAAAATACGCTCGGCAACACAGCGATTTCTATGATTGGATAAAAATCACAGAATCTTCCGGCTTAAAAGGATTCGAAAAATGTGCTGACACATTTCGCCGCTGGTCGAAAGAAATACTAAATACTTTTAAATACGGAATCACAAATGGGACAACAGAAGGTTTTAATAATAAGATCAAGGTACTAAAACGAACATCTTATGGGTTTAGGAACTTTGAACGTTTCCGTACTAAAATCTTACATTGTACAAACTAATAAGAAGAAATTTATAAGCATGATTGGCACGAAGGTTTATTTTTCATGCCCTAATTTAAATATAGATCTTCAAAACGTAAAAAAGGCTCTAAACGCAGTAAACAGGGCGGCATCATCTGAAAATGCACTTCTCTGGCGGTTCAGCCTCCGGTATGCGAAGTTCCGTATTTTGACCGCGTTTGTCATATAAACAATCTTCCGGACAGTGGTTGAAAATTTAAAAATTAGACAAACTGTATCTCCGTTATCCTTCCAGTGTTTCATGGAATTAGGATATTTTGAAGTCCATTTTTCAGTCACACAATCTAAAGCAGCCAGGCTCTTCTGCTCATCAGCGGCCTGATAGATGGCTTTTAAATCTGCAGTAAAGACTTTTCTGCCCTAATCCAGAACGTATTTCAGGATAAGAGTATTTCTTACCTGATGGACACTACATCTTTTGTATTCTGTTTGAGGAAATGCTGTAGAAATCGCTTCCTTAATACCGGTAAATCCATCCGCACAAATGATTAGGATATCCTTAACGCCGAGAGTTTTCTATACCCTATCCAATGGATGATTCTGCCAAGCTTCAATCTGAGAAAGTATCTTATCCGCCATGTCAGATATGAAACTTTCTAATGTTTCAAAACCATAGATATCTTCAAGTGTTTCTAAAAGCGAGTAGTCATTCCTTTGACATACATAGAAATACTCTTCTAATCATCAAGCGTAAAATATCGATATTGAATAACTGTACGTCGCATTCTCGTTACTTAGTAATGAGATGGATAAATCCTTACCGGATGTAAGGGGATTACCCATAAATATATTGTAGTAGTGATGAGTTAGGCGCACAAATTTTTTTATATAAAAATGGAAAAAAGGAGCTTTATTGGACCGAAAAAGGAGTATAAAAAATACAAGAACAAATAAGAATGCTTATGTCAGTATGAGTACAGGAAGGTTAAGAAGCAGATATGAAGATTATATCCAGTTATGACGTAGAATTGCGAAAACAGAATATCCTGATCTGCCAGACACTGGATATTTATCGTTCTGCGGTCAGCTGTCTGATTGAGATCTATGCCCAGACATGGGATGAACTGGCAGTGATCAAGGAACCTAAAAAACGTTTCAATACTGCAGAACATCTGGTGCATACCACAAAAAAGAATCAGGCAAGGTTTGATTTTGACCTGCGATTTCCAAAGATGCCTTCTTATCTCCGAAGGGCAGCTATACAGCATGCACTGGGAAGTGCATCTTCATATAAGACGAGGCTGGAACTGTGGAAAGAAACGGACCAGAAAGACGACAGGCCGAAACTGGTGTGCGGTAATCATGCTATGCCGATATTTTACCGTGATGTGATGTACCGTGAAGATACTGAGGAAAAAGATGGAGCGTACCTGAAACTTTATGACGGACATGACTGGAAATGGTTCCGGGTCAGTCTCAGCCATACAGATATGGAATATCTGAGAAAATACTGGGCGGGAAAAAAAGCAGCAGCTCCCGTGCTGGAAAAAAGGCATCGTAAATACTTCCTGCGTTTTTCTTATACAGAAGAGGTGGCACTTACAAAGGCGCCTGTAAAAGAACAGATCATCTGCAGTGTGGATTTAGGGATCAATACGGATGCAGTCTGTACCATTATGCGGTCAGATGGAACTGTCCTGGGAAGAAAGTTTATTGATTTTCCCAGTGAAAAAGACCGGATGTACCGTGTGCTGGGACGGATAAGCAGGTTCCAGCGAAAGCATGGTTCTGTACAGGTGAAAAGCAGATGGGCCTACGCGAAGCGTCTTAACACAGAACTTGGAAGAAAGATTGCAGGAGCAGTTACAGGATATGCGGAAGAAAACCACGCGGATGTGATCGTTTTTGAGTATCTGGAAATAAAAGGAAAGATATCCGGAAGAAAGAAACAGAAGCTGCATCTGTGGAGAAAAAGGGATATCCAGAAAAGATGTGAACATCAGGCGCATCGCAGAGGGATGCGGATATCCAGGATCTGTGCATGGAATACCAGCAGGCTTGCCTGTGATGGGTCGGGAACCGTTGTCCGTGATCTAGGCAATCACAGTTTATGTACATTCCAGAATGGAAAAAGATATAACTGTGATCTTTCGGCGTCCTATAATATTGGAGCAAGATATTTTATACGGGAACTCTTAAAACCCCTTCCGGTAACGGAAAGGTCTTTGCTGGAGGCAAAAGTCCCTTCAGTAAAGCGTAGGATCTCATGTGTATATGCGGACTTAAGAGAACTATTTTCAGAAATGGAACTCTTAAGAGCAGCATAAACACAGGCAGATATACAGCGGATTACCTGCAGTGTGGGAACCTGCCATATCTGGCATGGAAAAAAGCGCATGACTGCGCATATCCTAAGCTACAGGCGTATCCGCCGATATTTAGCCTTGTCGCTTAAAGCGACCGAGGAGCATGTGACTTTAGTCATGTGAAATCCACTATTCATCACAGAAACCTGTGTTTTTTTAATCGTTATCATTTCTTTTCCCACTTCATACGTGCGGAAGAACTTATAAAATTAAGATCATAGAGTTGCGGATTAATAACACTCTTACAGGTGTGAATCACATCTCCTTGCGAATCTACACAGATGTCTTTCATCAACAAAAGCGCATCCTTTTCATTCACTTGAAGAAGTTCACTCTCTTCTTTTGTGGCAAAGCATATGCTAATCCTGCGTTTTCCGGCTGCAACAATAACATTATGTTCTTCTAGGATTTCATAGAGAGAGTTCTCTAAATTAGCACCAAGAAGAAATGCATATTTCTGTGGAAAATGATTCTCCTCAAGAATAGTAGGCGCTCCATCACAATAACGCAGTCTTCTCACCCTGATTACCATTTCTCCCTCTTCAAGATTTAAATCTCTCTGATCTACACCGGAAGCTCCTGTAAGATCTGCAGAAATTAATTTACTGCTCGGTACTTTATTATCAATGAGGCAGCTCTCCGTAAATCCCATAAAGATGCTAGCATCTCTGGTTAATTTCTTTTCAGCTACAAAAGTTCCTATTCCTTGTTTTTTTATAAGGATACCTTCCTCAACCAGAACCTCTATAGCCTTTCTCACGGTAATGCGGCTGACATCGTATGCTTTACTAAATTCGCCTTCCGTCATCAGTCTATCACCCGCTTTTAGTTCTCCTGACTGTATGCTTTCTTTAATCTCATTTATCAGCTGTTGGTATAATGCAACACTAGACTCTTTATTCAACTTATTCATAATGGTATCCCACTTTCGATATTTATAATGTGTTATGTCCTATTATACAAGCAATCAATACAATTATAACATCGCTTATTCTAGGCTGCAAGTTCATTTACTCAATGATAAAATATAAATAAGTTACTGTCCATCCATTCACAGCTACTTATTTAAAATCCCATCACCGATAGTGATGGGATTTTGACCAATATTAGTAATCCAGTCTTCTGTAATATCTTCTGATCGGCAGCGGATGACGGCGATTATGTTCCAGATGAATAGATACTCTCTGGAATGCACTTCTCATAACGATAGGACAAAGCATTCCTCTGAATTCCTCGCTGATTCCCTTAAGTTCAAAATCTTTTGAATCAAATACAGTTACATTTGCACTGATAGTATTTACAAATTTTTCAACACGATCCATTTCAGGTCTGGTTTTATCCTCACCTTTGATAAGAATTACCGGGATATCTCTTTCAATAACTTCAAGCGTGCCATGGAAAAAGTTTGCTGCTGAAATTGGTCTTGTACGCATCCACTGCATTTCTTCCATAATACACATTCCATAACATGTAGCCCAATCCTCAAGGTTACCAGAGCCCACAAGATATGTAAGCGGTGAATCACAGTATTTGTCTGCAAATTCTTTAGCTTTTGCATCGGAATCCTTATAGATATTTACTACATTTTCTGGCATATTCTGAATTTCCTTCATGAACTGATCATATTTTGGAAACTGTCCTGCATTAGCCATAAAACGAAGCGTTAATGTATACCAGAAGTAATATTCTCCACCCACTGTACTGATTACGTAATCACATTTTTCATAGAGCGGGCTTCCTTCTTTTTCTACATATCCAATAACTTTTGCGCCTAATTCATGCACCTTATCAACAGCTTCTACAATTTCTTTTGTGTCACCAGAGATAGATGCAATAGCAACAATCGAATCTTTTCCGAAATGTGGATTTCCAACCCATTTAAAATCAGCTGCATTTTCAAGAATTAACGGAATAGTTGAACCTGCTTCCTTTACAATATGATTCATCTGTCCTGCGTAAAGGATAGTTCCTCCAATTCCAATATAAAAAATATTCTTGTATCCATTTTTGCAAATCTGATCTACTACTTCCTGTGTCTGTCCAATAATACTAAGTCCGTTTTCATGCTCTTTTCTTACTGCATCCTCATTAAAGTTAAACATTGTTCGTTCCTCCTTATGATTTGAGTTTTACCGAATGTTTTATGTGTAATATATTGTATCATGACGTATTATCATTTTCAAGCATTTTTCACATGTTATTTATTTTTATGCACATTGTATATGTCATGTTTTTGCATTTTTAATACATTTTCAGCGGTTGTCCTATATATTTTTTATGAAGATATATCAAAATATCTTCTTCATCTAATTGATAATTGACTTCAAATATATGTTGTCATATAATGTCTTTATTCAATAGTATCGTTTAACATATGCATTATGCAAAAAAGAGGAGGTATTTAACTATGGCAAAAAGGTACTCATCTGAGATAACAAAAATGGCAGGCGCTATTCTAGGAGTTTTTCTTTATGCCGCTGCCTTTCGTATCATTCTTGTTCCTCTTAACCTGTACAGTGGAGGATTTACCGGTATTTCTCAGGTAATCTTAACTTTGGTTGAAAAGATATTTCATTTTTCTTTTCCAACAAATATTGACTTTACTGGCATTTTTCTGTGGTGTCTGAATATACCGCTCTTCTTTCTCGCCTGTAAAACCGTAAGCCGTAAATTTTTTCTTAAAACCGTCTTTACAGTCTTTTTACAATCTTTATTTATGACAATTATTCCAGCTACACAAACACCTATCGTCTCAGATAAGCTGGCCTGCTGCATTATTGGTGGTGCTGTTTCTGGTTTTGGTGTAGGTCTCACCCTAAAATGTGGCAGTTCTGGCGGAGGAACTGACATACTTGGAATCTACTGTGCCAAAAATTTTCCTGATTTCAGCGTAGGAAAACTTACACTCCTGGTAAATGCGGCTATCTATTCTTTTGGCGCCTTAAATGACAGCCTTGAAACAGCAGTTTATTCTATTTTATTCTGTTATGTAGCTAGTGTTGTTATGGACAAAATCCACTACCAGAATATCATGACAAACGTCTTCATAATAACTAAGACAGAGCCCATTCATATTGGAAATCAAATCATAGCTAAATTGAATCGAAGCTATACTACATGGACCGCACAGGGTGGATATAATAATGAACCTGTACATATAATTATGACTATCGTTTCCAAATATGAAGGACAGATTCTAAAAAACATTGCTAATAGCATAGATCCACATGCATTTATAACTTATAATGACCATCTTGAAATTATTGGTAATTTTGAAAAACGATTTGATGCATAGATATACTATATTTTCTCTTCAAACCCATATACCCATTTTCCTCGTAGGAACATAACCAGGAATATCACGGAGCTGATACTCCAGGTCAGCGGATATGCCCAGAAGATCACTCGGATATCCGGTATAATACGAACTGCAACGGTGATATAGCTTACACGGAACAGGCACCAGTCACAGAGCATAACGATCATCGGAACAGATGCGTGGCCGGAACCACGGAGTACTGCTGCAATACAATGAGAAAACGCCAGCAGACAATAAAATAATGCAATTGTTCTTGACTGCATCACGCCATAATGTACAACATCGGGATCTCTGTTAAATGCTGCGATCAGCACCGGTGCGGCAGCATATATGATCACGCCGATCAATTCTGCAATAATGATCGAACAGAGAACCCCAAATCTTGCTCCCTTTTTCGCCCGGTCATACTGTTTTGCGCCAAGATTCTGACTGACAAATGTTGTCAGTGCCATCGTAAAACAAGTAACCGGCAAAAAGGCGAATCCCTCAATCTTAGAATAAGATCCACATCCTGCCATCGCCATTTTTCCAAATGCATTAATATTTGACTGTACAAAAACATTCGCGATCGCGATGACAGAATTCTGAAAGCCAGACGGCACACCATTCTGAATAATCTGCTTCAACATAATGCTGTCAAAACGAATTTCCCGCAGTTCCAGGCGATATTCTTCTTCCACACGCATCAGATGAACCATACAGAGAATCGCACTGACAAACTGGGAAATAGCAGTTGCGAGCGCTGCTGAACCAACTCCCATGCCAAGACCTGCGATAAAGAAAATATCCAGAACAACATTGACACAGGATGAAATGATCAGATAGATCAATGGATGACGTCCATCACCAACCGACTGCAGAACTCCAACAAAAATGTTGTACATGACAACACCCATAGAACCAGCAAAGTATGTACGAAAATATATAATGGATTCCAGGAGGACATCCGCAGGAGTCCCCATCAGCACCAAGATCTTTGGCGCCAGAAACATTCCCAAAACAGTCAGGACCGCACCGGCCGCAAGACCAAATGCAACGGTTGTATGGATTGCCTTTTGCAGGCTGTCTCTTTTTTTGGCACCGTAATATCTGGCAATAACTACACCCGCACCCATGGCAATACCGTTAATAAAACCTACCATCAAAAAGATCAGATTTCCAGATGAACTGACCGCCGCCAGTGCATTGCTTCCTAAAAAATTTCCCACGATCAGAGAATCCGCAGTATTGTACAACTGCTGAAACAGGTTCCCCAAAAACAATGGAATGGCAAAAAAAATGATCTTTTTAGAGATACTTCCCTCTGTCATTCTCAAACTCTTTTTCATGTCTACAATTACTCTTTCCTTTCCGCTCCTCCCTGAAGAATCAATTCCGGCTGGATAATAATATTTTTCTCAATCTTATTTCCCTCAAGAAGTTTTCTTGCAATTTCATAAGAAAGTCCACCAAAGTCCGGTGTCTGTATCGTTGCATCCAGTACACCTTTGTCTACCAGACTCAGCCCTGCACTTTCTCCTTCAAACCCATCCACACCTATCAGATGCACCTTGCCCTCAATCCTGTACTGCTGACAGGCCTGATATGCACCATATGCCATATCATCATTAAAAGCGAAAACTATATCAGCAGAATCATACGAGATCAGATAGTCTTTCATCCTGAGCTCTGCCCGATCCCGGAGCCAGTCGCCACAGTAATAAGTGATATCTTCTTCCGGTATTGTACCCTGAACAGAATCCTGAAAACCCTTTAGTCTCTGTTTGGATACCGGGGATTCTTCAACCCCCTGAAAGACCACGATCTTTTTATTCTTTTCATAAAGATTATTCAGAATATATTCTCCTGCAAGCCTGCCAATCTTCTGATCATCTGATTTGATAAGACATGTATAATCCTCTGTCCCTGCACCAACACCTGTCAGAATGACCGGTATCTTCTGAAAAGCCTCCGAAAGAACAGAAGAAAGGCTGTCACTTCCATCAGGAGAGACAATCAGAATATCTATCCCGTACTCCATCAACGTCTCAATATCCTGAATCTGTTTTTCCGAATTTCCAGCTGCATCTCGAAAAATTACATTTATTTTTTTATCCTGGGATACTTTTTCTGTAAATACGTCAACAAAATTATTTAGCCACGGTTCTATTACATTTGGAAGACTAACACCGATCAGATACTGATAACTATCTGTAGATATCTCTTCTTTTTTGCTATACTGTGTACTGATCGTAAGTAAGACTGTTGCTGCCACAACCAGTATCACTGTCCATACTTTCCATATTTTCTTCATAGTTATAATCCGTTTCTGTCAATCTGCAGCATATTTTTACGGAATTCTGAGGGCGACATACCCTGACAGTTTTTAAATGCAGCAGAAAAATAGTGCTGGTTGCTGTACCCTACCTTTTCTGCAATCTGATTAATCGACAATTCCCGATCTTCCATAAGCCGCATTGCCTGACTGATACGAAGCCTTGTAAGAAAATCTTTAAAAGATATCCCCAATTCCTGTTTCATAATCCTGCTAATATAAGAAGAATTACAGCCAATTGCATGTGACACCTGTCTGAGATCCAGATTTCTGTCCTGATAATTGGCATAAATATATTTTCTTGCGTCCTGGACAATTGGTCTGCATTCCTGCATTTTCTGCACTTCCCGGCGCATCTCACGGCTAATATCAGGCAATGTTTCAAAAGTACATTCTCTTGCCGTAATAAAACACTTTCCACCCACTTTTTCTTCTGTCTGCAGCTGAAGATCTGCACTGAACTCCTGAAAATTTTCCGGCAGCTTTTCCATAACAATCGCTACATCCTCATACTTACTGGAAAACACACTTACCGTATGATATGGCTCCATAAGTTCTCTGATAATCTTTTCAAGAGTGATCTTATATATTTCCTCAGTTACCGTACCTTTATCAATTTTCTTGTCATAACTGGACTGAACTGACACAAGTATGAGAATCATATTATCCGGAAAATCCATATCAAGAAATCTTGCCTGTTCTTCCCATTCGAATCTAGATAATTTTCCTTCCATCCATTCATTGAAAAACACATCTCTCAGATAATCCTGATTCTGAATCATCTGTTGTTTCACAAGTTCCATGAATTTTTCAGATTTTCGCTTCTGCTTTATCTCTTCAGTCACCTTCACGACCGCAGCTTGAAGTTCTTCCTCTGCGATAGGTTTCAAAAGATATTCGGAAACCCCAAGCTTAATTGCCTGTTTTGCATAGGAAAACTCATTAAATCCGGAGATTACGATTACCGGACAGTTTTTATCCAGCTTTCTCAATTCCTCCAGAAACTGTATACCACTCAACTTAGGCATACAGATATCCATCAGAATAAAATCCGGTTGAAACTGCTCAATTTTTTCTAATGCTTCCATTCCATTCCGTGCTTCTGCACAGACTGTGATCGGAAGTTTCATTTCCTCCAATACACTTTTTAATCCCTGACGAATTTTCGGTTCGTCATCAGCAATCAAAACTTTCCACATACTTCTTTCTGCAGCCGTTTGAGCCTTACAACAGCCACGGTACCTCCTCCCGTTCTCTTTTCATAATGAAGTCCGTATTCGTCACCGTAAGCGATCTTTATGCGGTCATTTACATTCAACGTTCCATAGGCTTTTACTTCTTCTCCACGTTCTTTCAGTTTCAGCCAGGAATTCAATTGATCTATTCTTTCCTGACTCATGCCAGCACCATCATCTTCTACCTTAAGTATGATCGAATCCTCTGACTCTGAAAAAGCACGGATCCATATAGTTCCTCTGTCCTGATCAGATTCCTTTATCCCATGATAAAGAGCATTTTCCACAAGCGGCTGAAGACAGATTTTTAATACCATATAATTTCCTAGTCCTTCTTCAATCTCTGTTTTATATTCAAACAGATCCTCATACCGTACTTTCTGGATGTCCAGATAATTCTTTACCATTAAAACTTCCTGTTCCAATGTAATAAATTCTTTTCCCTGACTCAGACTGATACGGAAAAATCCTGACAAAGCAAGCACCAGATCAACAATATCCAGCGCATGGTACTGCTTTGCCATCCACTGTATCGTATCAAGTGTATTATAAAGAAAGTGCGGCTTAATCTGCTCATGAAGAATCTTAAGCTCTGCTTCTCTTTTATTTTTCTGTTCTTTGTATACAACGCCAAGAAGTTCATTAATTTTTTCTACCATTGCATTAAAAGAATCTCCCAGCTGCCCTATTTCACCTTTATAATGATTTACAAAACGAACCGTCATATCTCCGGTCTGCGCTTTTTTCATAAGTTTTGAAAGCGTCGAAATAGGCCTTGTAATGGATGCCGAAAAAATAACCGTTGCTCCTGCCGCAAAGATCATTATTATAACTGCAATCCATTTCGAAACTGTCCTTGCTCTGGAAATGCCTTCGATAGTTTTCCCCCAGTCAAATACTCCAACTGCAGTCAGGTCTGTATATTTTGAATGACTATATATGACATTGTAATCTTTTCCCTTTATGCGACATCTGACACGTCCACTCTCTCCGTCCGTGACCCAGTTTGGATTCATCCGGTATACAACTTCATTTTGGGGTGCATAGAGCACATGCCCCTGACTATCCTGTATATAACCAAATCCAGTCTGTCCCATTGTAATATCTTCAACAAGATTCTGAATACTCTTCAAATCCAAATCTATAAGGATCACACCAATCCCCGCAGACGTCTGGCTGTCACAAATTAATTTAACTGTGCTGACATAATTGTCTGTACTGTAGTTTTTCCAGGCTTTTAAATTTCGTCCCAGACTGGTAGGACTTAAAACCAGTTCTCCATTTGCCAGAACCGCATCCTGATACCATTTTTCTTCCGTAAGCGGAAGCTTTTTGACTCGGTATGAATCATTAGAAAGATACTGGCCTTTCTCACTGACAACAACAATATTCAAATATTCACTGTATATTCTGGAATAATCCAGAAGAAGGTCTCGCACCTGTCTTTCCAATTCTACACGGCTTGCCTGCTGATTTTCAGCATCTACTTTTAAATACTCTTGTACTTCCGGATAATTTCCCAAAGCCTCAACATTATCCTCTACGGATTTAAAAATCAGATCAAGCGATTTCAACACCTGATTCTGGATTTCCATTGTGTTTGCATAGGATCTTTCTGCAATAGATTCCTCATATATATAGTTTCCAGCAGCTGTAAGGACCAATGTAACTAACAAAAGCAGGCCACAGTTCAGTATGATCATTTTGAACAGCATATTTTCCGGATGCAGAATTCTTTTCAGTTTACTGAACATATTATCCTCCTTTTATCTGTCTATTCTC
Organism: Ruminococcus sp. AF17-22AC; assembly: GCF_003460065.1. Classification (NCBI taxonomy): domain Bacteria; kingdom Bacillati; phylum Bacillota; class Clostridia; order Eubacteriales; family Oscillospiraceae; genus Ruminococcus; species Ruminococcus sp. AF17-22AC. Next base: position 14,268 of record NZ_QRXT01000009.1, on the reverse strand, counting down.
CCATGATATAGTAAGTATCTCTTCATGTCAAACAGAAAGAAAAAACAGGAACAGCCTAAGCCATTCCCGTTTCTTCGCATCGTACTATATTTCATTTTTATAATTTTTCAAATCTGATTATTCTGCAGATCCGCCGTATTTTGCAAGGAGTTCTTCTGCATTATCCGGGACAACGATTTCAGAAGTAAGAGTCAGAGTTTTATCAAGCTCTTTACCTTCAACAAGCAGCTGATAAGCACTTTCGATTGCTTCTGTACCACCTGTAGGATAAACCTGAGTCATGCTGAGTCTTCCGTCCATAACGCTTCGGATTCCACCATCAGGTGTAGGAAGTCCATCAAATCCAACGAAAAGGATGTCTCCTTCTTTTCCTGCATTCTTAGCAGCAATATATGCACCTTCTGCCATCGGGTCATTTAACGCCAGGAAAAGATCAATCTCATCATTTGTCTGAAGCATTTCTTCTGCAACTGTGATTGCTTTTTCACGAAGCCAGTCTGCATTGTTTACAGCTACGATTTCAATCTTGTCATTTTTCTTGATTCCTTCACGGAAACCGTTATCTCTGTCGATTCCACCAGAAGTTCCTTCAAGACCTTTGATCTCACAAACTTTACCACCGTCAGGAAGAAGTGTATCTGCAACATATTCTCCTGCGATACGTCCCATATCTACGTTGTCTGCACCGATAAACTGAGTATACTTGTCTCCGTCAATCTTTCTATCAAGAAGAATAACCGGGATTCCTGCATCATAAGCTGCACTGACTGCATTAGTAAGTGGTGTAGCTTCGTTAGGAGATGTAATGATGAGGTCTACACCCATCTGTACAAAGTTTTCAATATCTGCAATCTGTTTGGAGTTATCCTGAGCAGCATCTGCAAAAATAACCTCAAATTCCGGATGTTTTTCTGCTGCCATTGCAATCTGATCATTCATAGCTACACGCCATGGTTCACCAAGATTACACTGTGACATTCCGATCACATATTTGTCCTTTTTCTCTGCTGCACTGACTGTAACTGTGCCTGCTGCCAGAACAGAAACACCCATAGCTGCTGTTAAGAGGATACTGATCGCTTTTTTATTCATACTTACCTTCTTTCTCCGGCATCGCTTTTATTTATTATTTTATTCCCCGGTCCTGCTGCCGGACAGAACCTGAGAATTATTTTCTTTTATTATCAATCACTCACTTTATCTGCCTGCATAAATACTGCAATAATGATGAGAAATCCTTTAACCATCAGCTGAAGATTTGAATTGACGCCTTTAAGACCAAGGACATTATCCAGCATACCAAGGATAAGTGCTCCAATCAGTGTACCAAAAACAGTTCCTTTGCCGCCTGCAAGACTTGTTCCTCCAATGGCACAGGCTGCAACTGCGTTAAGTTCATAGCCCTGACCTTCGTTCGGTCCACCCTGGCTGATCTGAGCTGCGTGAATCATAGCAGCAACAGATGAAAGCATTGCGCAGATCATAAATGCATAGATCTTAATTCTGTCTACTTTGATACCTGAAAGATATGCAGCATTCTTATTTCCACCAATCGCATATACCTGTCTTCCGAATCTTGTTTTACTCAGAATGATCTGAAAAACAATCAGAAGAACAATAAAGATGATTGCCGGTACAGGTACGATTCCCCAGAGACGCATCTGAAGTACTTCAAATGCCGGTGGAGCCATTCCTTCACCTTTACCATATGCAAGCGGGATCCCGATTCCGTTTGCCCAGAATCTTGCAAGTCCTCTCGCGATATTCATAGATGCAAGGGTAACGATAAAAGCCTGAAGTCTCAGCTTTGTGATACATAATCCATTAAACAGTCCAAACAGTGCTCCGATTCCAAGACTTACAAGAATAGCCGGTACAAATCCCAGACCACTCTTTACCATCAGATATGCACATCCTGTTGAGATAAGACCTACAACAGAACCTACAGAAAGATCAATATCGCCAAGGATCAGAATAATCGTCATACCAATTGCAATGATTCCATTTTCTGATACGGCTCTCAGCACGTTCATCAGGTTTCTTATGTCCAGAAAGTTATTTCTGCCATCCTTAATGCAGATTGTAGATGCGACCACAAAGATAATAACCAGTGCAATTACACTCTGCATCTGCTTGATCATAGCTTTCATTTTCTTTTTGTTATCCATCTGTCCACCCTCCTTATTTTGTTGCACTCTGAAGAAGTTTTTCCTGTGTAGCTTCTTCCTGGAGATATTCACCCGTCAGTTCTCCCTCACAGAAAGTAACGATTCTGTCTGAAATACCGATTACTTCCGGAAGCTCTGAGGATACTACAATAATCGCCATCCCCTGTTTCGCAAGATTGTTGATTAACTGGTATATTTCTGCTTTTGCACCTACGTCAATTCCTCGAGTAGGTTCATCCAGAAGAAGAATTTTCGGTTCCGTCATCAACCATCTTCCAAGTACAACCTTCTGCTGATTTCCTCCGGAAAGCGCACTGGCGAGAGTCTTCGTTCCAGGAGCTTTTATTCTGAGAGTTTCCATCTGTTTGTTCCATTCTTTTTTCTCTTCCCCGGATTTCATAAAAAATGTCGGACTGAATTTTTTCAGAAGAGGAAGAGACATATTCTCTCCAATGGATCTCTGCAAAACAAGACCCGTTCCCTTTCTGTCTTCAGTTGCAAAAGAAATGCCCGCTTTGATCGCATCTGCAGGATTTTTTATAATTACTTCTTTACCATCGATAAAAATCTTTGCTGTGGTATCTTTGTAATGCACACCTGCCAGACATTCGAAAAGTTCAGACCTTCCTGCACCTGCAAGTCCTGCGATTCCAAGAACTTCACCATGTCTTACATACAGGGAAATATTCTTGAGTGATCTTCGGAAACTTCCTTCTGGTGGAGTGTATGTGAGGTTTTCTACTTTAAGAGCAATCTCGCCTTTTTCAGTAGGATCTTTAGGATACTGCTCGCTCATATCACGTCCGACCATCATCTTTATGATCTCATCTTTTGAGGTCTCAGAGGCCTTTACGGTACCTATATACGTTCCATCACGCATTACAGTAAGTCTGTCTGCGATCTGGAAAATTTCTTCCATTCGATGTGTGATGTATATAATTCCCTTTCCCTCTGAACGAAGCTTTCGAATAATTGTAAACAGCTTTTCGGCTTCTTTTTCACTAATAGCAGAAGTCGGTTCGTCCATGATAATAATTTCAGAATTCAAAGATATCGCCTTTGCGATCTCAACAAGCTGCTGCTCTCCGATTCTTAAATCTTTTAATTTTGTTGCCGGATCAACATGTACATCCAACATCTCCAGATATTTACGAGCCTCTGTAGCCATAGTCTTAAAGTCAACCGATCCACCCTTTTTCTTCATCCATCTGCCGAGAAAAATGTTTTCTGCCACGCTCAATTCCGGAACAATCTGGAGTTCCTGATGAATTTTAGAAATTCCTAGTTTTTTGGCTGCGATCGGTCCCGGGACCGTTACTTTTTCACCTTTCAGATAAATTTCACCTTTTGTAGGCTGAAGGGAGCCACTGAGAATGTTCATCAGTGTAGATTTTCCTGCTCCGTTTTCTCCCATCAGAGCAAGTACTTCACCTGCATAAAGGTCCAGAGAAACTTCTTTTAATGCCTGCACACTTCCGAAAGTTTTGCTTATGGCCTTCATATTCAGTAATACCTTTTCCATAGTTCCTCCTTTTCTTCCTTCATTCATGATGTGTCTATTATACACAAAAAATCGCCGATTGTATTTCTAATAATCGGCGATTTTTTTATAGTTTTTTTACTTTTGTATATTGATATTATGATTATTGTATATTTTTCCTCTCTTTAAACGGTGCTCTACGCAAAATGTTGATAACTGTTCTGTTCTCCGATGCTCTCTTCAATGCCTGCAACACCTAGTGTTCCGTCTCGGCATCCAGGTTTGTAGTAATCTCATCCAGAAGCAGAATCTCCGATTCTGCCACGACTGCTCTTCCGTGATCGACTCATCGTATAAAGTAATCTGATCTCTAATCGTTCCCGGCACCATGTGATAAGACTGCTCCACGTAGCCAAACCATTTTCGTCTTTCTTTTTCGGTCAGCTGCCCGGCAAGGATTCCACCGACCAGTACTTCTCCCTCCTGCGGTTCATATAGTCCAAGCAGAAGTTTAAAAAGCGTACTCTTTCCCGCTCCTGTGTCAAAGACTTCCGTCGTAAATTTTCGCATTCCCTCTACGCAATCATCCACATCGAGGATTGCTTTGGTCGTGATATCGCCCTCGCCTTCTTCTCGAAGGCTTGGTCTGCTCTTTCCTACCAGATTTCCATACAGAATCCTTTTCATTCTGCGATTGACATTATTTGCAAAACGACGTACATAAAAACGCTTGATGTATGTCTTACCAACATCGCAACATTAAAAACGTTGTATCTTTCTATTTCTCCATCATCACTAAATACCGGAAGAGCAAATCTTGAATCATATGAATACCAACCATATTTAGCATCTTTACTATGCTTCTCCTTACGATTATCTTCATAAACCTCGTTCGTTGCTATTTTAAGTAATTCCGGTAATCCCTGTGCAGCATTCGCTTTTGCTTTCGCATTTGCTCCTTTCAAAATCCGAGTGTAATTTGAGTGCGTATACTCATCAGGAAGATCCGATCCAATATAAATCATCTTATTGCAATCTTCTATCTGATAGAATTCTCCTGCTTCCCAATCTTGAATGGTACGATACGGAATACCATAGTAGTCACTAAATTCACGTCTGTTCATTCCCATTTTTTCTCTTATTTGTTTTTACTTCTTTTCCTCTACTCATGATTAAACTCTCCTATAAAATAACGCATTGTCTTCGCTCCATAAGCTCCATTTTCATTTCTATATTTGACTTCATTCGTTGAATCCTCCTCTTAAAAATCAAACTCATCCGGATCCAATCCTGCATCCTCCAACACTTCTCTTCTTTCATCCGGATCCATAAATTCCAACTCATCATAATCGAGTCCGGCATCACCGAAAACGTCTGCTTCATCTTCGTTAAAATCAGAACTGCTGTGATCTTCCTTCAACATATCGTCCATGAACTGAAACTGTACAGCACGTTCCAAGCTATCCAATTTCCCGTCTCTGTTAAAATCAAACATCTTATCAAAGCCAAACATAACTTTTCCTCCCTCGGATTTCTTTATTTTTCAATTTCTGTTTCAGATTTCTTAACCTTCTTTTGATTATCCAGAAGACTCTTCTTGCTGATGCTGCAGATTGTTCCGTGATCTGTGACAAGCGCCACTTTTGCTTTTGCCTTCTTTCCGATTTTGTCATAGATTCTTCCGGCACTCATGGAATCTCCGAGCACTGTATAGGAACTGTTTGCTACATATCCAATTTTTCCCAGACCTTCGTAAGTTACTTTAATTGCTTCCTTGTCATATTCATTGCCCTTCTTCCTCTTAATCTTCCATAAATTCGAAATATTCCTGTTCACTGGCAAATAAAATGTATTTACCTTCTACATATCCCATATATCCGTTGCTTGTGTTATAACCTTTCATCTGCCAGTCCTCCTTGGATTTTTTTGATGTTATCATTTTATAGCAAATGACTGTACAAAAATCCCGACAACCAAGAACAAAGCGGACAAGTCCGCTTCAAACTCCCTGAATCCCTCAATCTTTGAGGGACTTGTTACGCTTTGCGCGCCAGATGCAGTCTGCTTCAGCAGACATGTTCCTCATGCATCTGGTCGCATCCTCGCGGAGCGTTTTTATGTAATAGGAACATTACGGAGTAATTTCCTATTACATAAAAAAAGACACCAACCGAAGTCAGTGTCTCTTCTGTCATTTCTTCAATCTTTCTATTCTCTCACACAAACATCTCATACATTCCCACCATCACTGGCATGGTCACAATTGACAGCAGTGTCGTAAGTACATACAATGAGCTCGCATATGCCGCATCTTTATCATATAGTTGCGCCATGGATGTCACAGTTGCGCAGGCAGGTGTTATGGATGCAATATACACAGTCAGGAGAATCTGTTTGGAATCATTCACTCCCGCAAATGTATTAATCATTTTCATTAAAATCAATATAAATATTGGATAAATAATCAATCTCAATACTGTCGAAACATAGTTCCTTTTTTTAGTAAATACAGTCTTAAGAGGTACATCCGCAATAACCATTCCGGCAAGCAGCATACCGATCGGACCAATCATATTATTCATCATATCCAGGACATCCTGCATGCCTGAAGGCAACTGGATTCTGCAGATAAACAATATCACTCCTACTATGATTGAAATAATATTTACGTTCAGAAATACTTTTTTCCACTCTAATCTATCTTCTTCGCAAAGCATATTTTTGCAGTGTGTCCAGATCAGAATCAGCTGTACCGCAATATAAGCACTGGAGTAAATAACGTACTCCTGTCCAAGCAAATCCTGTACCAGCGGAATTACCAGTATCCCGGCATTTGAATAAATAACAGTTGCACGCTCAATCGTATCCAGCTGTAATGCTTGTTTTAATATTGTGGTAAGTATCAGAAATAAAACATGTACCAGAACTGCTGCTGCACATGCCAGGAACAATCCTTTTTTTACATCTGCTGTATAGTCCACCTGAAATGCGTCGATAATCACGCATGGAATAACCAGATAAACCATGACTACAGATATGCTTTTACTCTCCGACGACTTCATAAGTCCAGCTTTTACAACCGCATATCCCATAAGCATGATCGCAAAAAGCTTTGCAATCTCTTCCATTAGTAATAAACTGATCTGCATATTTTGTCCCTTCTTTTCTGATGTCTACTGTCAGTAATTATAGCACACCGTCTACATTATGCTTAATTAAATTTTTTTATCTCCGAATTTTCTTTTTCAATAGATTCATTGATTTCCTGTTTGTTCATAATGCCCTTTCTGTAACCTCTCTTTCACTCTTTTTGACTTCATGTTCATTATTGAGCTTGTTGTTAATAGATAATTCAAGTATAATAAACTCTATACGAGAAATACACGTCTTGCATGAGGACTTAAATATTGATAATCCTCATGTTTAGCCATATACAGGGAGGAAATTCTCATGGGTAAGCAATCCACCAGGGAAAACAAAACAATTTACCAGCTTTGCCGAGAAGCGGCAGGACTTACAAGAGCAGAGGCCAGTGAAAAAATGGATGCTGTCTCTGATTCAAAAATTGAAAAATTTGAATATGAAACACAAAAACCTACGCCTTATGATATCCTCCAGATGGCAGATGCCTATAAAAGACCAGAGCTTTGCAATTATTATTGCTCTCACAAATGCGAAATCGGCTATCGTTATGTTCCTGAAGTAGAAGTGACCGATCTGTCAAATATCATTTTGGAGACAATTGCCAGTTTAAATGAAATCAATCCTCTTACCGGTCGTCTGATCCAGATTGCCCGTGACGGTAAGATCAGCGATGATGAAATAAAAGATTTTGCTTATATCAGTAAAAAACTTGATGAGATTTCTTTAGCTATAGACTCTTTGAATCTTTGGGTAGATAAGACAGCCGGAGAACAGGGGCTTAATCTTGAACTCTTAAATGCCGAAAAAGAAAAATTAAAATAATCCATAACGCCAAGAAAGGCAATGAACCATTTCTGACTCATTGCCCGAGACTTTTTCTCACAGTCTCGCGTTATTAATTGTGATTATTTTATTTTCTTTACTAAAATGAACCTCTTGTCATCTCTGCAAATTTTTCAATTCTTTTCAATTCCATCTGGCATATGATCTTTCTCAGTTATTTTTCGAATGACCCGGCATGGATTTCCAACTGCCAAACTATACGGCGGAATATCTTTTGTTACAACACTCCCTGCACCAATTACACACCCTTCTCCTATGGTGACACCACCGCAAACAACCACATTGGATGCCAGCCAGCAATTATCTTTTATAGTTATTGGTTTCGCATATTCAAGATTATAAAGGCTGCCATCTTCTCTCATCCTGATATTGCGTTCTTCAGGTAATAATGGATGCATAGGAGTTGCCAATGTAACATTTGGACCAATCATCACATTATCGCCTATATGTATTTCACAGACATCTAAACATGTAAAATTAAAATTAGCAGAACTGAATTTTCCAAAGAACGTATTACATCCGTAGTCAAAATAAACAGGCGCCTGTAAATAGGGAAGTTCCTCTGTTGCTGGCAATAATTCCCTCAATATCTGTGCTTGTTCTTCTTGGTCATCTTCATCTGTCGAATTGTATTTTCTTGCTAATTTACGTGCATTCACGCGTAATTGCTCCAATTCTTTATCCGTTGGATCGTACAACTCTCCACTTAGCATTTTTTCTCTTTCAGTCATTTCCGATAGCCTCCCAATTCCGATTAGCGTATCAAATCATTTTCTTCATTCTATCACAGCCTCTATTATTCCACCATCAATCTTTCAAACCAGGTATCCATAGCAAGAATGAACTGACCTACATCTCCTTGACAAACTTGTTTGGAGAGGCTACGATACGCCCTGTGATCGCACTAAACTTCATAATTCTTCTCCTTTTGCACATTCTGTGTTTTTAATACGTGATTTATATTGCGGATATTCCGTAATAAACCGCTTAATTACATTGGCATCATTCCAGTAATGCATTGGAAAAATGACATTGCACTCTACATTTTTAAGGAAATACAGGATCCCGTCGGCATAGTGATTTCCCTGTCTCGGATCTAAGGGGACAAATGCAGCATCAAAATGCATACCCTTGATTTTCCTGATCTCCGCACGATATGCTGAAGTAAGTCTCTGGTTATCAGCGTTTGGCTCACCATCCCAATACCAGTCATTTAAGTCACCGGCATGATAAATGGTGCCTTCCTTTGTTTTGACAATAAATGCTACACCACTATCGTTAGATAGCAATGTATCGACTTGGGTGCCATTATCCAGATTATAAGTCTGATCATGATAAACATATGTGATCTTCATATCTGGCAAATGTTTTCTTTTGCGTATATCTTTCGCCAAAATTGCCTGATATGTCATGCTCATATCATCAAGGATCTCAAAAATCACAGGATTAAAATGATCCTTATGAAAATGACTGCAAAAAACAATTACTTCTTTTTTCTTGTCAAGAAGTGGTAATTCACCCTTATAATAGTCAAAAATATAGTAGCAATCTTTAGTTTCAATTAAAAATCCACTGTGGTTAATGTAAGTAATTTTCATCATATTCTGTTAAGCTTTCGATCTTGATTTGGCTGTGAACTCTGAGATAACAACTTTGATGACCTCTACTGTCGATGCCATCTCTTCATTGATATTGAATTCACGACCCGTCTGATTTTTCATAAAGAGCGAAAGGCCTCGTATTTTCTCCTGCACATCCTCTGTTAATTCTGCACGGCCACGCCCAATCACAGATGCAAATGATGCTCCGTGTTTGCAAGCTACATCTCCGCCGGATATAAGCTCAACATCACTTTCTACCTCAATGCACACATTTGGATTACTTCTGATCAGATCCAGCTTATGCCCTTCTTTTGCGCAGTGCATGTAGAAAATCAAGATACCCTCTGTATATTCGTATCCGTAGTGAAGTGGAACGATGTAGGGATAATCAGCATCAAACAAAGCAAGATGCAGGACTTTCGCTTTTTCAATAATCTGCAGAATTTCAATAATATTTGTTACTTCTCGATCTTTTCTTCTCATAGATAAATACCTAAAGAATCGTACTCGATTCCTCCTTTTTTTAATTTCAAAATTATACGATCTGGAAGTTGTATCATCATTTATCTTTATCTTTTTTTGAAAAAATAAGACTGCCAGATGTTCCAAAAGATATACCCAGACATATTCCAATTCCAATTCCAGCCAAGCTATTTAATACGTTTATAAAAACAGCGCTCCAAAGTATTGCTGCGCTTATTCCAATAGTGACTCCTATAATTATCTTTTTGCTGTTCATCAGCTTTATCCTCCAAATTCAGATTTCACGACATCGTTTCTAATACAGATTTTACCGTACTTTTTAATCTCAGTCCATCCTTTATCACTAGGCGATAGGAAAACTCTTCTGTCTCTGCTCCGCTGGCAAATATTTCATAGCAATACTTCGTAAGCACTTCCTCTTGTTCCGGAGACAGTGTTTGCAAAAGATTCATGTTAAGAAAAGCAGAGCAAGATTACGCAACTCTCTTAATTTAAATATATGTATTTAATAATGAAAATTTTCAAACATTTTCTAATTCACTTTTCCTCATATAACTCCAATTTCCATTTTCATAAATTCCGAGTTATCAAGTTAATCCACATTGAGAAACCGCTCCTTGAAAGGGACTTATACCACAGAACAATTACTTCACACTTTAAAAGACATAAAATTTACGGATATAGAAGAACATGGCTTCATGCCGATATATGAACGTCAGGAAATCACTGATGATCTCCATGAAACCTGCGGATTCAAAACGGACTATCAATTCATAACAAAACGGAAAATGAAAGGAATTCAGAAAAAAAGTAAGCGGAGATAAAACATTACTATATTTCGTGTATGCAGATAAAAGTGCCACACCCCCTTGTATTTACAGGGATTGTGGCACTTTTTTAACTAATCAACTGTCAAAGATGAGATTATATAGAGAAACGGCTGTTTTGTCAAATTATATATCAAATTGAATCCACCTTATCAATCGGCCATAATTTTCTGAGTGCCGCATAAGAAATCAAAAAGTTTGCGAGCCATCCAGCCGGTACAGCAAGCCAGACAAATGCAATACCAAAACGAGGGGCACAGATTAAGGCAACTGACAATCTTATTGCAAGATTTACCATATTTGCAATAAGAAATGGCCGCATGATTCCAAGCCCACGAAGGACTCCATCTGTTGCCATCTTGATACCCATGAAAATGAAAAAGTAGCCTAGCCAGCTCATATAATCCCCTGATACCTGATAAGCTAAAGCAGTTCCGTCTTTTCCTAAGAATAACGAAGAAATTTGCGTATGCAATGTCTCAATAACTATAAAAGCAAGAACTGCAAAACATAAATCTAACACCAGTGCAGCATGATATCCTTTTTTGATACGTTCGATTTTCTTTGCACCAAGATTTTGGGAAACATACGGTGAAACTGCATTTCCAATAGATACAAATATCAGTGAAAATACATTCTCTACTCTCATCGTTGCCGAATAACCCGCTAGTGCCTGTGTACCAAATGGATTTACAACCGCCTGTACAATCATCATCCCAATTGACACTGTAGACTGCTGAAGAACCGAAGGTACAGCAATTCGAAGCATTGAACGTAACTCCTGCCCGTCAAACCAGCTAAAGTGACTTTTATATCGGCGCATCCGCCTAAAGAAAATCAAAAGTGACAATACTGCAGAAATTCCTTGTGCAATAAGAGTCGCAAGGGCTGCACCAAACACGCCAAGACCAAGTCCAGCCACCATCCAAAGATCCATAAATATATTTAAAACCGAAGAAAATATTAAAAGACCTAACGGAATCTTTGATTCGCCGATTGAAGTGAACATCGTTGAAAGGATATTGTACATAAACAGAAATGGAAATCCCACAAAATACACTCGAAGGTACAGTACCGCTTCATCCAATATATCAGCAGGTGTCTGTAATAAACTCATCATTGGATGGGAAAAGCAAAATCCAAACAGACCCAGAAGTATACTTAAAATCAGAAAACTAATTAATGATGTCGACACAATCGTTTTCATTTTGCTATAATCCCGGGCACCAAAATAACGGCTTACAAGAACCCCTGCACCTACACCTGCACCCAATGCTACACAAATGAATACATTCGTAAGTGCGGCGCAGGCACCAACTGCAGCAAGTGCAGATGAGCCAACAAACTGACCAACAATAATAGAATCAGCCATATTATATACTTGTTGAAAAAAACTGCCCAGAATCATAGGCATTGCAAAAACAGTCAGCGCTTTAAGAGGCGCATCTGTAATTAAATATTCATCTTTTGACATTGTCTTATTCTCTTTCTATAGAGATTGATTTTATATCCAGAAGTTGTCTTTCTGCCATGGACTGCGGTAGCTTCGGAAATATATATATTTAGTTTCTGTCATAACAAAACCCTCTCTATGTTTCCTAGCTGCTTTTCCCATGCATCCAGGAAGGCAATTACAGCCAGTTTTCCAGAACATCATTCAGCTTATTCATATCCAGCGGTTTCGCGATATGTCCATTCATGCCTGTATTTTTGGCCAACTGTACATCTTCTGCAAAAGCATTGGCAGTCATGGCAACAATAGGCAGTTTTCCCTTTTCACCCGGAAGACTCCTGATTGCCGCTGTTGCCTCATAACCATTCATAACAGGCATTTGGATATCCATAAAAATAAGATCATACGAACCTTTCGGAGAAGCTTCCACTTTCTCAACTGCCATTTTCCCATTTTCTGCCGTTTCCACTTTTGCACCTGTCATCTGCAAAATTTCACCAGCAATTTCTCTGTTCAACTCATTATCCTCAACCAGCAGAATCCTTTTTCCTGTGTAATCTGATTCTGACAACTTCTCCAGATAATTTCTTGCTGTTTTTTCTTTTCTGCCTGAAGTAAACTGCCGTAGTGTTGCCGTCAGCCGGGAACGGAACAGCGGTTTTGCAATAAAAGCATCTACACCTGCAGCCTTTGCTTCTTCTTCAATTTCGCTGAATTCATAAGATGTCAATACAATGATGGTGATCTCTTTTCCTATCCGTTTCCGGATCTGTCTGGCAGTCTCTATACCATCCATATCCGGCATCTTCCAGTCTAAAATAACAGCAAAGTAATCATCTTTCAACTCATGCCGTGCATAACAGCGCTCAACCGCTTCCCTGCCAGAGAGAACCCATTCACCCATAATACCGATTTCCTTCAGTGTGGCAACTGTACTTTCACAACATGTCTTATCATCATCCACTACCAGAACCGGCAGATTCATCAGATTTTTGTCCTGTTCTTTTTCTTTTTCCTGAAGCTCCAGATAAATTGTTACTGTGATTTTAGTTCCCTTGTGCAAGGTACTGTCCACTTTAATAGTGCCATTCATCAGGTTCACAATATTTCTGCTGATTGCCATTCCCAGACCAGTTCCCTGGACTCTGGTTGTCCGGTGGTCATCCGCACGGCTGAACGGATCAAACATGATTTTCTGGAATTCCGGTGACATACCGATCCCATTATCCTCAATCGTAAATTCATAGCATCCAAGTTCTGAAAATCCATTTGGCTTTTCCTCTATGGAAAAAATAATATTCCCACCATCTGGTGTATACTTGATCGCATTACTCATCAGATTCACAAATACCTGCTGAATCCTCAGGCTGTCACCACAGACAGCCTCATGTTCAATATGATTGATGTGTATATCAAAATTATGTTTATGTTCATCAAGCACCGGTTTCGTAAGTGTAATAAGATTATCTACCAGCTCTGACAGATTGAAATCTTCCTGTGCCAGTGTCATTTTTCCACTTTCAATACGTGCCATATCCAATACTTCATTGATCAGCCCCAGCAGATGGCGGCTTGATTCTGTGATCTTGCTGAGGCATTCAATGACTCTGTCCTGGCTCTCAACATTTGCTCCTGCGATTGCCGTCAGACCCACAATCGCATTCATTGGTGTCCGGATATCATGGGACATATTGGAAAGGAATTCTGTTTTCGCACGATTTGCATTTTCTGCGGACCGGTAAGCCTCTTTCAGTGCCTGACGGGATTCAATCTCTGCTTTCTTCTCCTGTGTCACATCCATGGATGCCAACAATACCTTTTCCAGCTTTCCATTCTTCCATTCCAAGGGAATATAAGAAGCGATTTTATAAGTCTTTTCATCCAGGCTGCAATACTCAAACTTATAAATATCATTTTCACTTTTCAGTTTTTTCCGAATATTATCCGGGGCTATCAGGATATCTATAGCTTCCAATGGTTCCAGTGTCTTATATTTTTCAAGAACCTGCATCTGAAAATCATGATAAAATCCCAGAGGTTTATATATTATCTGTCCATTCAGATTGTAGAATTCATATCTGTCATTTTCCAGATCACAGACAACAAAGCGGTCAACCAGACGCACAATACTCTGAATCAGCTGCTCCATGGAAGCATTATCCGCTGCCATCTGCAGATGCCGTGCGCTCTCTACCTTTGCCTCTGTGATATCACGCAGAAAGATCATGGCATATTCTGAATCCTCTATTTCGCCACGTATGACCACATT
>NZ_QRXT01000008.1:0-145594 GCF_003460065.1 Ruminococcus sp. AF17-22AC | reverse complement strand
AGATAATCGATTGCTTAGTCAACATGTATGTGGTTTTGAAGATACGATATATCTTCTAAGTAATATAATCCTCCTTAGCTCAGTCGGTAGAGCATGCGGCTGTTAACCGCAGTGTCGTTGGTTCGAGTCCAACAGGGGGAGTTTTTTATACCTGGCTCCATGGTCAAGCGGTTAAGACACCGCCCTTTCACGGCGGTAACAGGGGTTCAAATCCCCTTGGAGTCATCAAAAAATAAAAAAATGTGATTTTTGGTATGGCTTGATTACGACATTTGGTGTATAATACATCTAAGTGAGTTATATGCCGATGTGGCTCAATTGGCAGAGCAGCTGATTTGTAATCAGCAGGTTATCGGTTCGAGTCCGATCATCGGCTTTTTGGACCTTTAGCTCAGTTGGTTAGAGCAACCGGCTCATAACCGGTCGGTCCTGGGTTCGAGTCCCCGAAGGTCCATTTTACTTATTTTTTTGGCCCAGTGGCTCAGTTGGTTAGAGCGCCGCCCTGTCACGGCGGAGGTCGTGAGTTTGAGTCTCATCTGGGTCGTTTAAGGGGTCTTAGCTCAGCTGGGAGAGCATCTGCCTTACAAGCAGAGGGTCATAGGTTCGAGCCCTATAGGCCCCATTTTTTCAATTTAATATGCCGCAGTGGCGGAACTGGCAGACGCCCGGGACTTAAAATCCCGTGGGTAGTGATACCCGTACCGGTTCGATTCCGGTCTGCGGCACGATTTAAAAGGCTTCAAATTCTCTGTTTCAGAGAGTTTGGAGTTTTTTTTATACAACATTTGCACAAACTATGATAATTTATTGACAATCTCGTGATTTTTATTCTTGTATTATGAGATTGTTTGCTATATACTGTGAAGAAAGACATCGAAAGGCGGTCAGACCAATTGGAAATAATAAAGACATTCGGAAATTATGTAGAAAAATGGTGTGAGAATACACCGGACAGAGCACGCTGGCTCCTCACGAAAGGATGGGAGGCACAGGATATGAAATTTCGTCTGGCTCCTTCGAAAAAAATAAATCCGTCAGATCAGTATCTGGCACGTATGATGATGAATGTGATGCTTCAGCCGTTGAAACATCCGGATCAGTCAGTACTGGTCAGCGTATTTACGCCGTGTGAGCTGATGCAGGAGGCAGGTTTATACCCTTATAATGTAGAGAGTTTTTCCTGCTATCTGACGGCATCAAGCGCAGAGCGTGCATTTCTTCAGAGTGCAGAGGATTCCGGACTTTCTGAAACACTCTGCAGTTACCACAAAACATTTATAGGAGCCGCGGAGAAGGGACTTCTGCCGAAGCCGAAATGTATTGTATATACGAACCTTGCATGTGACGCGAATCTTCTGACTTTCCAGCGTCTGGCGGAGTTTTTTCATGTGCCGGTATTTTCAATTGATGTGCCGTCCGGTCAGACGTCGGAAAATGTTGCCTATGTGGCTGCGCAACTTCGAGCTCTGCGCGGGTTTCTTGAACAGACCACAGGGCATCAGATTGATGAAGACAAGCTTGTACAGAGGGTAAAAAGAGGTTACAAAACACTACAGCAGTTTGATGCCTTTCAGAGCGCGCGTGCAGACCGTTTTATTCCGTCCGATTTGGTGTCGCCATTGTACAGCGGAATGACTAATAATATCCTTCTGGGAACAGAAGAGGAAGCGTTATACACCGAGAAGCTTCTTCAGGACGTAAAGAAAGCACCGCCTAAAAAAGGCAAACATATCTATTGGATGCACACGATTCCGTTCTGGTCCGATGCGGTAAAAGATGCACTTCTTTTGAATGATGATGTTCAGATCGTCGGATGCGAGCTCTCACAGGCAACAGATATTTCCAGACATTCAGAAGATCCATATGAAGAAATGGCGATGCGTCTGATCTATCATGCATTGAACGGACCGATTTCACGCAGGATCAATGCCGGTATCCGTCATGCAAAACAGGCTGGCGCCGATGGTGTTGTCTGGTTTAATCACTGGGGCTGTAAGCATACACTTGGTGGCTCTCGAATTGCGAAAAAGCGTTTTGAGGACGCAGGTCTTCCAACATTGATCCTGGATGGAGACGGCTGCGACCGAAGCCATGGTGGGGAAGGTCAGACATCTACCCGTTTAGGTGCTTTTCTGGAAATGTTGGGGGATTTTGCTCATGAATAAAACATATTATGTCTGTAAATATACACCGGTGGAGCTATTGACTGCTTTAGGCGGTAAATGCGAAATATTAAATGAAATGCCGGAAGGTTTTGAGCGCGCAGAGCAGATCACACATCCGAACATCTGCGGATTTGGAAAAGCTGTGCTCGAGGAAGTTCTTGCCGGGAATATAAAAGAACTGGTTCTTGTAAACTGTTGTGACACAATCCGCAGTGTTTATGATATACTGGAAGACAGTGGACAGATGGATTTTCTTTATATGATCGATATGTTACATTGTGACATAGAATGCAGCCGTGAGCGTACGGCAATGCAGTTAAAGGCACTGACATCTGCATATGCTTCCTATAAAGGAACTACTTTTGATAAAGCTGCTTTTCTGAAAGCTTTTCAGCCAAAAGAACGTACGCAGGAACCACATCTGGCGGTGCTTGGAGCACGTATGGGGCAGGAACTGTTTGAGATGACAAGTAATTCCATGCCGCTTCCGGTTGTGAATGAAACTTGTGTTTATAACCGTTCCGTAGGCGAAAATCTTCCGTCGGAAGATATGGATTTTGATGCACTGATGGAATGGTATGCTGGAGAACTGCTTCATCAGATTCCGTGTATGCGTATGATGGATCATGCAGGACGTAAACAGTTATATCAGGATCCTTCACTGAAAGGAATTATTTATCATACTGTAAAATTCTGTGATTTTTACAGCTTTGAGTATGCGGATATCAAAAGTCATACCGATGTGCCGCTTCTCAAGATTGAATCAGACTTTACTTTGCAGAGCAGCGGGCAGCTGAGTACGCGTCTGGAAGCTTTTGCAGAGAGTCTCGGTATTCAGAAGGAAACAAAAAAGGAGAGAACAATGGGCAAAGGATATTATGCTGGAATCGACAGTGGATCCACAAGTACAGATGTGGTAATCTTGAATAAGGACAGAAAAATAATTTCCAGTGTGATCATGCCGACCGGAGCGGGTGCGGCAAATGGCGCTGAAAGAGCCCTGGAGGAAGCTCTTGAACAGGCTGATATTGCAAGAGAAGATCTGGCTGCAGTTGTGACTACCGGTTACGGCAGAACCGCGATTTCAGATGGAGATAAGAGCATTACAGAGATTACCTGCCATGCACGAGGGGCGCATTTCCTCGATCCGAAAGTACGTACAGTCGTTGATATCGGAGGGCAGGACAGCAAGGTTATCCGTCTGAACGAAGATGGCAGTGTAAAGAATTTTGTTATGAATGACAAATGTGCTGCAGGAACCGGACGATTCCTTGAAATGATGGCAAAGACGATGGAAATGTCTCTCGATGAGCTGAGTCAGGTGGGGCTTTCTTATCAGGAGGACATTACAATTTCCAGTATGTGTACAGTATTTGCCGAGTCCGAAGTAGTTTCTTTGATCGCACAGAATAAGCGTACCGATGATATTGTACATGGACTGAACAAAGCTGTCGCTGCAAAGACGGCATCGCTGGTCAAACGTGTAGGCGGTGAAGAGGCTTATATGATGACCGGTGGTGTTGCTCAGAACAAAGGCCTTGTAAAAACTCTTGAAGAGCGTCTTGGAACGAGTATGGTCATCAGCGAGAAATCCCAGCTCTGCGGAGCCTTAGGGGCAGCCTTATTTGCAACTGATATATAAAGATAGTAAAATGGGGAACCGGATATTGACGAACCGATAAAAGGGGAGGAAAGAAAGTTGGCTGATTCCAATATTACAAAAAGTGCACTTGCGTCAGCTCTGAAAGAATTGATGGAAACGACACCTTTTGCAAAGATCACCGTCTCGGATATCTGTGCAAAATGCAATATGAACCGAAAAAGTTTTTATTATCATTTCAGGGACAAATTTGATCTGGTAAACTGGATATTTGATGTAGAATATCTGAATCATGTGCAGATTGGGAAGAATCTGATAGGATGGGACAGTGTGCTTCATCTTTGCAATTATTTTTATGAGAATAAAGATTTTTACAGAAAGGCAATGAAAGTAGAAGACCAGAATTCTTTTATCAATCACTTCCGTGAGTTGGTAAGCCCGTTGATGGCAGAGGATATCAGAGAGATTTTGGGAGAGCAGACAGATGCCGATTTTTATGTAAACTTTTTCTGCGATGCGGTTATCTGTGCATTTGGACGATGGATCTCACAGAAAGAGCCGATTCCGCCGCAAAAATTTGTAGAATTACTGAAATCCTGTATTCAGGTTGTGGTGCTCACGCAGGAGCGTATGAACAGTTAAAACTTGAAAATATAATAAAATATAAAGCAAACAGCTTCATAAAACATATCGAAAATTACCGGATGATTTATGGAGCTGTTTCACTGTGCATATATGTGAAAAGATTGCTTTATTGGTCAGTGACTTTTATTCACCCATAGAGAATGACTTCTGAAGAATATCACGAAGAGATTCTTTGAAGATGTTATGGGATAAAAGCCTGCCATTATTCCTGAGATTGTAGATCGTACCGTCAGGCTGGAAACCGATTACACTGGACGGCGGAGAGATAATGTTTCCGACAGTTTCTGCATCATACATAAGATCAATCGGAATAGTACGGTATTTCTGTGCAACACGTGTACCGACGGCTGCTTTGTAGACATTTCCACGGGTTTCACTGCTGCATGTCGGATCCGCAATGACTGCGGAAAACGGACAGTGAAGTTCTTCGGCATAGCGGTAGTATGAACCGGAAAGAATTTCGGAAATTTCATCTTCTGTAAACATGTGATATACAGAATAAAGAAGTCTGTGATCGCGGAGTACGAGGCATGCAGCATCCGTATGATCGTCATAATTGACACCGATCAGAAGATGATTGATGTCCTTTGCAGAATCTGCGAAATCTTCTGTGATGCAGTCAGAACCACACAATAGAATGATGGCACAGTCTTCATTCTGGCGGATGAGTGGAAGCAGTCTCTCCGGATCTTTGTTTGTATAAAGGAAATATACGTAGATACCGAGTTCTTTGCCCTGATCGAAAATCGGCTGATAACTTTCTGTAAGATTTTCATGTGCGGAATCAATGTTCAAAAACAGAAGCCACGGAACATTAATATTTTCGGTACGTTTGATCTTACGGACGATATGTGCGCCCATTGTGCAGCCATTATATCCCAGATTCAGACCGAATTCGATCAGTTTGTCTTTATCCATGTGCTTGAGTGCATCTTCAATCAGTGGATAGTACGGGCTGTTTTCGTTGTTTAACATTGTACGTGCCATCTCAAAAAAAGATATCTGGAAACGCCCCTTCGAAAAATGAAGCGCCATATCGACCAGATTTCTGGTACAGCGCTCCGGTGCTTCATCGGCATCCTTTAATGCGGTTTTGACGAATGTTTTTATAATGATTCGAGAAGTTTTTGCTGTCATTTTTGATCCCTTCAATATGCATATATAAAAAAATTACAGACGGCAAAATACATTCACCGTCTGTATTTTATCTACTTTTTATTTAATCACAAAGTATTTTTGGATGCAATAGACACTATAGAAAACATGTCCAAAAATGAAGGGGTTCTTCTGAAAGGGAAGATCAGCCCTTGACAGCACCTGCAGAAACACCTTCTACGATAAATCGGGAAAGAAGGATATAAACAATGATTACCGGGAAGATCGAAAATGCGATCATTACGTAAACCTGGCCCATATCGAACTTCAGGAAGTCGGCACTACGAAGCTGTGCGATCAGTACCGGAAGTGTTTTCTTCTTGTCAGAATGAAGTACCAGCGCCGGAATAAAGTAGTTGTTCCAGCTCTGAACGAAAGTGAAGATTGCCTGTACGGCGATAGCTGGTTTCATAAGCGGGAAGACGATCGTATTGAAAGTCTTGAACTCGCCGGAACCGTCAATACGGGCGGCCTCCACAAGCTCCAGAGGAAGGTTGCTTTCCATATACTGTTTCATATAGAAGAAAGTAACCGGAGCGGCGATACTCGGAATGATCAGTGGAATAAAGGAATCATCCAGATGCATTTTGCCGAGTAACTGCAGGAAACCAAGTGCGGTAACCTGAGTCGGGATCATCATGACTGCGAGGATAAAGGTGAACATGAATTTTTTGCCTTTAAAGTCGTATGCGTGAATAGCATATGCAGTCATTGTGGAGAAGTATGTACATAAAACAGCAGAACATGTAGCAATGAAGATACTGTTGAACATACCGTTCCATACAGGAAGGGTTCCTGCGAGAAGATTTTTCCAGTTTGTGATAAGCTGACCTCCCGGGATCGCCGTGAAACCTTTTTTCAGGGCTCCGTTTGATCTTGTTGCATTGATAAACAGTACATAAAACCAGAACAGGCAGAAGAAAGTGAGAATAATCAGTACCACATAAGCAAGGGTACGCTGACCTTTCATGCTCATTCCTTTTTTGGTTTTTTGATTTTTTTCATTCAACTTTCTCACCTCCCGTCAGTTGCTTTGTTGAATCGGAATACGATCATACTGAGTATACCGGTAATAATGAACAGGAATACGGACAATGCACCGCCCATACCATAGTTCTTGCTGAACAGATGCTTGTTCAGGAACATGATCAGTGTCATAGTTGAACGCATCGGATCACCGGTTCCATTTGTCAGGATCTGTGGTACATCGAACATCTGCATACCACCGATCAGAGATGTGATCATAACGTAGATCAGAATCGGACGAAGCAGCGGAAGAGTGATCTTACGGAAAATCTGTGAAGATGTAGCTCCGTCTACTTCGGCAGCTTCATAAAGTGAAGGGTCAATACCCATCATACCGGCCATCAGGAGGATGGTCGTGTTACCAAACCACATCAGGAAGTTCAGAATCGCAACCAGCGTTCTTGCACTCCAGGCGTGGCTGAAGAAGGAATATGCTTCCTTTAGAATGCCTGCATGTACGAGCATGGCATTGATCGGGCCGCCATCTGCGAACAATGTAAAGAATAACATTGCAAATGCAGAGGCCATGATTAGGTTCGGGAGATAGATCACAGTTTTGAAGAACCGCTGACCTTTCAGCCGGAGACTTGGATTGGAGAACCATGCACCGAGAAGCAGGGATACAAGGATCTGAGGAACAAATCCCATTACCCACATGATCATTGTGTTTTTAAAATAGATCCAGATCTCTCCACTCTCAAAGAGCTTGACATAATTGGCAAATCCCACAAAGTTCGGTCCAATCTGCGTCAATCCCGATCTGTAATTTTCAAAAAAGCTGTTATAAATTGTACTAATAAGCGGAACGAGCTGGAATATGAGGTATACTACTACAAACGGTATCAGAAAGATATAGCCCCATTTGTTATAGCTGACCGCTTTATGGTTATTATTCTTTGCCATTATCTTCCTCCATAAGTTAAAGTGTGCCTGCCTGAACCTCAGGCAGGCACATTTTTAGATAATCATGTTCTTTTCAGAATGTTCATTTGACAATGAAGTCAGTCTGTCTGAATTAGTATGAAAGTTCCGGATATTTTTCAACAACTGCTTTGTAGAACAGGTCGAGTGCTTCTTCATAAGTTGCATTGCCTTCGAAGTAGTTCTTCATAGCGTTCTGGAATTCTTCGTTGCAGCCCTGATCATAGATGCTCATGTTGCTGAGATCGATCTTGTCTGCGCCTGCACAGAACATAGCCAGTGGGTTCTGTCCGCCGAGAACTGCGTCGCCGTAGCTTTCGTCTGCAGCCATTTCTTCCATAGCCGGTTTGTTGTTTACGAAGTCGTTGTCAGCTGTAACGATTTCTTTCATTACATCAACGTTTGTTGTCATAGTTTTCATGATATCAGCAACGAGTGTCGGGTTGTCTGTACCTGTAGCTGCTGTGATCCATGTTCCGCCCCAGTAGAAGCCCTGAGGTCCTTCTGTTGCAGCCCAGCCGCCGTCTTTACCAACGGAGCCATCCTGATCAGCACTCATAGAGAAGTCGATGAACCATGCCGGTCCGAAATATGAGAATACGTTGCTGTCTTTGAAGAAGCCTTTGCTCCAGTCATCGCTCCACAGTTCGTATGTAGCTGTTTCGCCTGCATCAACCATTTCTTTGGACATGTCAACCCAGTTCTTGATATTGTCGTCAACTGTGATCTTTCCATCAACTACCCATGGGCTGGTTACGTTGTTGGAGAATACACGGTAGGAGTCGTTTACAGTAGAGGTCATCTGATAACCTTTTTCTTTCAGTTCTGCAGCAGTTGCTTTGAAGGTATCCCAGTCAGCAACTTTCTTCTGAACTTCTGCCGGATCGTCTGTTCCGAATACTTCTTTGGCGATATCTCTTCTGTAGATCATGGTTCCTGGGCAGCCCTGCCATGAAAGACCTTTCAGGTTTCCATCGGAATCTGTCATAACGTCTTTGGTGTACTGATACTGATCAGCAATCTCATCATCTGTGATTCCAAGATCTGCTACAGACATTGTGTAATCTGTGTTTACATATTTCAGTGCGTAGTCAGCTTCTACGAGGAAGAGGTCGATCTTGTCGTCTGCAGCTGCATCAGCCTGTTTCAGAAGTGTTTCATCAAGGTTATTCTGATATGCGTTGTCATCAGATGGAGTGATGTTCCATACAACTTCTACATCACCGATTTTACCATGGGTTCCGTCTACTTCTTCATATCCCGGATAGTGATCGGTCAGACGGGATTTGAATTCTTCGTTCCAGCAGTAAATGTTTAAAACTTTACCTTCGTCTGAGCCTGCGTCATCAGCCCATACCGGAACTGCTGCCAAACCTGCGAGCATAGCTGCTGTTAATGTGACTGCCATAATCTGTTTTTTCATGTTGTTACCTCCCTGTGATTTAATAATTTTGTTTTTATTTTTTCCATATTAAATTTTCATTATTTAGTTTTTGCAAATATGTTTTGCATTTTATTTTGCCAGATTCCTGACTGAAGCACCGGGGAAAAGCCTTCCGTCAACTGTGAACTTATCGATGATCGTTGCTTTGGGATTTTCGATGAGATCAATCAGTTTCTTTGCGGCAAGGTGCCCGATTGTTTCTGTGTCCTGGCACAGCGTTGTCAGCCGGGGCTCAAGGATGCGGGCAAAAGTGAGTCCATCATATCCTGCGATGGAAATATCATCTGGTATCCGAAGTCCTCGTTCGTGGATTTCGTTGATACCGCCCAGAGCAGAAAAATCATCCGGATAAAGAATGCAGGTAGGCGGATCTTTCAGATCAAGAAGTTCTGAGGTTGCCATCGCTGCGGCTTCTGCATCGCGATAGGGGATGACCGGCATATATTCATCGGGTACATCAATGTGTTTTTTCTGAAGTGTTCTGTAGAAGCTTCCCAGACGACTTCGAGTAACAGAAGAATCTTCTCCGTGAATATAGGCGATTTTTCTGTGACCCCGTTGCAGAACATAGGTGACAAGATCTTCCATTCCCTGAATGTTGTTGGAAACAACTGCGATTCGTCCGTCGAATACGTGGTCGATCGTAACCACCGGAATTTCGGATTGTACCAGCTGCTGTACTTCTTCTGTAAAGAAGTTGATGCAGGCAATTACGACTCCGTCGACTCCCCGGTAGCGGCAGTGATCATAATAACTGATGTGTTGACCGGAAAGATTTCCACTGGTAAATGTGATGTCGTATCCTCTGGATTCAGCCGTGCGCTTAAAACTTTCTAATACATGGTTGAAATAATCATGTGTGAGACCACTCATGGCTTCGTCTACAAAGAGTACACCGAGATTGTGGCTTCGCTTGGTTTTCAGCGACCGTGCTGAGGAATTAGGAAGATATCCCATTTCTGAAGCAGTCTTTAAAATAAGCTGCCGGGTCTCTTCGCTGATATCCGGATAACCATTGAGAGCTTTGCTGACACTTGCAACAGATACGTTGCACTGTTTTGCAATGTCTTTCATGGATACCATATGCATGTCCAGCCTTTTCTGTTTTTTGTTTCTAAATCGTTTTCGCAAGCTCATCGTACTGTATTTTCAGACGATTTGCAAGCGTAAATTGTCATATTTGCATAATTTATCCCTATTGCACAAAAAATAATTGACGATAATTAATCAATTTCACAAAAAAGGCACTTCGTTTTTACGAAAAATTTCGTAAAAAACTTAACGATTACGAAAACATGTTTGTGCACTATTTCGTAAGCGAAAATGTAGTTGATTTTTTTGAATAAGTGAATTATACTGAGCTTAATCCAATCTAATCATATTATAGTTATAAAATTTCTAAACTTATTCGTTTTCGCAATTCTGTTTTCAGTCTTTAACTCGTGATCGCATACCCTTTACTTTATTTATATTGTTTTTTGAAGGAGGTTCTTTATGAAATTCGGACATTTTGACGATAAAGCCAAAGAATATGTAATCACTACACCACATACTCCACAGCCATGGATCAATTATCTCGGAAGCAACGATTTCTTTTCACTGATCTCAAACACCTGCGGCGGATATAGTTTCTATAAAGATGCGAAACTTTTACGTATTACGAGATATCGCTACAACAACATTCCGGTAGATTCCAACGGAAAATATTACTATATCAATGATGACGGGGTAATTTGGAATCCGGGCACGATGCCATCCGGTACAGAGACAGATACATATGAATGCCGTCACGGTCTGGGCTACAGCCGTTTCCATTCAACGAAAAATAATCTGGAAGCGGATCTGCTGGCATTTGTACCGGTAGATGCAGCGTGCGAGATCAACTGCCTGACTTTGAAAAACAATTCAGATGTCGAAAAAAACATCTCTTTATTTTCTTATGTAGAATTCTGTCTCTGGAATGCAGTTGATGACTCGACTAACTTCCAGCGAAATTTAAGTATTGGTGAAGTGGAAGTACACGGAAGTACAATTTATCATAAGACCGAATACAGAGAGCGCCGCCGTCATTATAGTTTCTTTACTGTAAATGCACCGGTTCAGAATTTTGATACCAGCAGGGATGAATTCCTTGGAGCCGGTAACGGCAATGCATTCCCGGATGCAGTCCGTAAGAAAAAATGCAGCAACTCCATAGCAAGCGGATGGTATCCAATCGCAGCACATCAGATTGATCTGACACTTGCTCCTGGCGAAGAAAAAACATTTGTATTTATGCTGGGGTACTGTGAAAACCCTGCAGACAATAAATGGGAAGCGCTGAACGTCATCCGTAAGGCCCCGGCAAAAGCGCTTATTGAAAGATTTGATACAGTAGAAAAAGCAATGGCAGCATTTGCAGAGCTGAAAACATACTGGGAGACACTGCTTGCACGTTTTGAAGTCACCAGTTCGAATGAACACATTGACCGTATGGCAAATATCTGGAACCAGTATCAGTGTATGGTAACATTCAATATGTCAAGATCTGCATCTTATTATGAATCTGGTACCGGACGAGGCATGGGATTCCGTGATTCCTGTCAGGACCTTCTCGGATTTGTGCATCTGATTCCGGAGCGCGCGAGAGAAAGGATCATTGATATTGCATCCACACAGTTCCCGGATGGAAGTGCATATCATCAGTATCAGCCACTGACAAAGCAGGGTAACCTTGATGTCGGAAGCGGATTTAATGATGACCCGCTGTGGCTGATTGCAGCGGTTGCCGCCTATCTGAAAGAAACCGGTGATTATGGCATTCTTGATGAGCCGGTACCATTTGACTGTAAGAAAGGTTCTGAAGTACCGCTGTTTGAACACCTGAACAAATCATTCCATTATACAGCAACACACCTCGGACCGCATAAACTTCCACTGATCGGAAGAGCTGACTGGAATGACTGCCTGAATCTGAACTGTTTCTCCAGTGAACCTGGTGAATCTTTCCAGACGACTGGACCATCCGAAGGACCGGTGGCAGAATCTGTATTTATTGCAGCAATGTTTGTCAAATATGGTAAAGAATTTAAAGAAATCTGTCTGCGTACAGGACATGAAGATCTTGCAAAAGAGGCAGAGAGTGCAGTAGCCGATATGTATCAGGCGGTTCTGGATGCAGGATGGGACGGAGAATGGTTCCTTCGCGCATATGATTCACAGTCTGCAAAAGTCGGATCAAAAGAATGTGAAGAAGGTAAAATTTATATTGAACCACAGGGATTCTGCGTAATGGCTGAAATCGGAAAAGAAGAAGGACTTGCTGAGAAAGCGCTGGATTCCGTACATAAACATCTGGAAACGAAATATGGTATCATGATACTCCAGCCGGCATATACCAGATATCATCTGGAACTTGGTGAAATTTCTTCTTATCCGCCGGGATACAAAGAAAATGCCGGAATCTTCTGCCATAACAATCCGTGGATTTCTATTGCAGAAGCTGTACTCGGAAGAGGAGATCTTGCATTTGATGTTTACCGTAAGATCTGCCCGTCCTATATTGAAGAGATCAGTGATGTACATCGCACAGAACCATATATTTATTCACAGATGATAGCAGGTGCTGACGCAGCAAGATTCGGCGAGGCAAAGAACAGCTGGCTGACCGGAACGGCAGCCTGGACATTTGTTAACCTGTCACAGGCGCTTCTCGGAATCCAGCCGGAATATGATGGTCTTGTAGTGAATCCATGTCTGCCGAAAGCTTTTGGTGATCTGCAGATCAAACGCCGCTACAGAGATGCGGAATATTATATTGATATCCGCAAACCGGACGGTGTGGAAAAAGGTGTTGCCTGGATGGAAGTAGACGGCGAAAAAATTGCCGGAAACCAGATTCCACTGATCCCCGGCAAGAAAGAATACCATGTAACGGTACAGATGGGTTAAATATTTGTTCCCTGTGATGTGGTCATGGTGGAGGCGAGACCTTCCGGAAGGATGGTTCCTCCGCCGAGTACCATATCGTCATCATAAAGGACAGCAGCCTGTCCCGGAGTAACGGCTCTCTGTGGCTCATCGAAGGTGATCTTTATCAGGTCTTCTCCGATTTGCTCCACAGTTGCCGGCTGTTCCGGCTGACGGTAACGCGTTTTGACTTTACATTTGATCGGTGCATCGAGATGATCCCATGGAATCAGGTTGATGTCGTTGATATAACAATAATTACTCATCAGATCCTGTTTTCCGCCGAGGATAACCTCGTTGGAATCCAGTGATTTGCCACAGACATAGAGAGATTCCGGTGCGGAAATACCGAGACCGCGGCGCTGGCCGATCGTATAATGAATCTGGCCTTTATGTTTACCGAGAACTTTTCCCTCTTTATTTACAAAATCTCCCGGTTCGGATGATTGACCGGTATACTGTTCAATAAATGAAGCATAATCTCCGTCCGGCACGAAGCAGATATCCTGACTGTCCGGCTTATCAGCATTGATAAAGCCCTGCTCCTGTGCAATGTGGCGGATTTCTTTTTTTGTATAGCCGCCGAGTGGAAACAGAGTGTGTGCAAGCTGATCCTGTGTCATGGCATAAAGAACGTAGCTCTGGTCTTTCGTCGGATCAAGACCTTTTTTCAAAATGAAACGTCCGGTTTCCGGATCCTGCTCTCTGCGGGCATAATGGCCGCTTGCGATGTACTCACATCCGAGTTCTCTTGCCTTGTCAAGAAGTGCGGAAAATTTCAAAAAACGGTTACAGTCGATACATGGATTTGGTGTGCCTCCGTGAAGGTAGGTGTCTGCGAATTTGTCGATAACACTGTGACGGAATTCATCGTGCATCGGGAAAACGTAGTAGAGCATGCCAAGTCGTGCAGCAACACTTTTTGCATCCTCGGTATCAGACGGTGTGCAGCAGGCACGATGCCCCGGGAAACTGCACTGTGGATTATCATAAAGCTTCAGAGTGGCACCGGCACAGTCATAGCCGTCCTGAACCATCAGGTAGGCAGCTACGCTGGAATCAACTCCGCCGCTCATGGCGATCATTGCTTTTTTCTGCATATATTTTCTCCTGTTGTATAAATTGGTTTTACATTATATATGGTTTATATAGTTAGCTGCAAAATCTGTTTACAGGGGGGAAGCCCCAAATAACCAGTATCATGGTATCATCATAGAAAAACAGTGTCAAGCAAGGAAAACAGAGTGTAAATAAAAAAATGAAAAAATGTGTTGACAGACAGAAAGAAGAGTAGTATATTAAACCTATCGGAAAGATAGGAAATAAAAACCGAGAGAACACATTAAGGAGGAAGAATCATGTTTACAGAGAAATCAGTACAGAGAAATGTCATGTGTATGATGGATAAGGAAATGCGAATGGGTATGTACATGTGCATGTCTATGTTAAACTGTGCTTCAATGTATCGGAAACTTCCTGTGACATCAGAGAATCATGGCAGAGTGGTTTGAGGTGAGATGTCAAGAATGTGAATATAGATGTATCAAGCAGATACAATTTAGATTACATGAACAGGAAATTCCGAGGGAGTTCCTGTTTTTTCTTTGTCCAAAATCAGGTGAAGGACGTCAGGACAACAGGAAATCCTGAACTTACAACTGAATATGGAAAAATAAAAAGTAATAAAAATAAATCTAATAAAAAATAATGAATGAGAATAAGAGAGGTAAATAATTATGAAAAACAGAAAATTTGTCACAGTATCACTTGCAGCAGCACTTGCAATCGGAACAATCGCAGCAAACGGCGTAATTGTAAGCGCTGACGCAGAAAAAGGAACCATCAAAGTCGCAGCATCCGCGACACCACATGCAGAGATTCTTGAAGAAGCAAAACCAATCCTCGAAAAAGAAGGCTGGGATCTGGAAGTTACCGTATTTGATGACTATGTACAGCCAAACCTCGTAGTAGAGAGCGGCGATTTCGATGCAAACTATTTCCAGCATATTCCGTATCTTGACAACTTCAATGAAGAGCAGGGAACACATCTTGTAAATGCTGGCGGAATCCATTACGAGCCATTCGGAATCTATCCGGGAACAAAGAAAGCACTGGATGATCTGGAAGATGGCGATACCATTGCAGTTCCGAATGATACCACAAACGAAGCAAGAGCACTTCTTCTCCTTCAGGACAACGGAGTGATCACTCTGAAAGACGGAGCCGGACTGGAAGCAACCGTAAAAGACATCGAAGAAAATCCGAAAAACATCCAGATCGAGGAGCTGGAAGCTGCACAGGTTTCCCGTGTAAAAGATGAAGTTGCATTTGTTGTACTGAACGGAAACTATGCACTGCAGGCAGGATATTCCGTATCCAAAGATTCCATTGCACATGAGACATCTGATTCTGAAGCAGCAAAAACATATGTAAACATCATTGCAGTAAAAGAAGGTAACGAAGACAACGAAGCAGTCAAAGCTCTGGTAGATGTACTGAAATCTGACGAGATCAAAGATTACATTAATGAGACATATGACGGAGCAGTTGTACCTTTTGAAGAATCTACAGATTCTGACAAAGCAGAGGCAGTGGATGCTACAGCAGATGCAGAAGAAGATACTGCAGCAGAGGATGCAGAATAAATAAAATTGTAACACAGGGACGGGAGGAAACAGGCGAATGGAACCGATGATACAAGTCGAAAACCTTTGTAAAAGTTTTTCCACAAAAAGCGGAACCGTAGAGGCTGCCAGAAACATCAGTTTTTCCATTGAAAAAGGAGAGATCTTCGGCATAATCGGTCTCTCCGGTGCAGGTAAAAGTACACTGGTGCGATGTCTGAACCTGCTGGAAAGACCGACTTCAGGAAGTGTTTGGGTAAACGGTAAGAATCTTACGGAGCTTTCCGAAAGGAAGCTTCGTAAGGAACGACAGAATATCGGAATGATTTTTCAGCATTTCAATCTTCTGATGCAGAGAACAGCGCTTGACAATGTATGTTTTCCGATGGAAATTGTCGGAATCAGTAAAAAGGAAGCACGTAAAAAAGCTCTGGAGTACCTGAAGATCGTAGGACTTGAGGAAAAAGCCCTTTCTTATCCGTCTCAGCTTTCAGGTGGACAGAAACAGCGCGTGGCGATTGCCCGTGTGCTTGCAAGTGATCCGGAAATCCTGCTTTGTGATGAGGCAACAAGTGCATTAGATCCCCAGACGACGAAATCCATCCTTGAGCTGATCAGGAAAATAAATAAAGAGTATGGAATCACAGTTGTTGTGATCACACACGAAATGAGTGTTGTACAGGAAATCTGTAACCGCGTGGCAGTACTGGAACGAGGAGTTCTGGTGGAATCCGGAACGGTAGAAGAACTTTTCAGGAGCCCGAAGACAGAAGCGGCACGGAGACTGGTATTCAGCGGACGTGCACAGATTCAGAAAATGAACGGCAAGCGTCTGGTACGTGTAACGTTTAAAGATAAGTCGTCTTTTGAACCGGTGATTGCAAATCTGGTTCTGACTTATCGCACACCGGTCAATATCCTGTATGCAGATACTAAGAATATTGGCGGATCCGCAGAGGGCGAAATGATTCTGCAGCTTCCCGAGATCGAGGAAACAGCAGAAAAAATGATCGAATATCTGCGGGAAACAAATATGGGAGTAGAGGAGTTGAGTTTTGATGTGGGATAATGCAACAATTACAATGCTTCTGGAAGGAACCAGAGATACTTTATATATGACACTTGTGTCCACTTTTTTCGGATACGTACTTGGCCTGCCGCTGGGAATCCTCCTCGCAGTGACAGACAAAGAAGGTATCCATCCGAATTCAGCTGTTTATAAAGTTTTGGATGTGATCGTGAATATTCTCAGAAGTATTCCGTTCCTGATTCTCCTCATTCTCGTCATTCCGCTTACGAGACTGCTGGTGGGCAAGACATATGGATCTACAGCAACGATCGTACCACTTGTAATCGCTGCCGCACCGTTTATCGCACGTATGGTAGAATCCTCACTCAAGGAAGTTGATCCGGGTGTGGTTGAGGCAGCCGTCAGCATGGGCGCCGGAACACGGACGATCATCTGGAAAGTACTTCTTGCTGAATCCAGAACTTCCCTTCTGGTTGGTGTGACGATCGCAGTAGGAACGATCCTGGGCTATTCTGCAATGGCAGGAACTGTCGGCGGAGGCGGACTTGGTGATATCGCGATACGTTATGGATATTACCGTTACCAGACAGACATCATGATCGTGACGATTGTTATTCTGGTAGTTCTCGTACAGATTCTTCAGGGACTGGGTATGATGCTTTCAAGAAAGCTTGATAAAAGAAAAGCGTAATGATTATTTTAGAAATTTTATACTTTTATTAGAAAAAGGACAAAAATTTCTCACATTTATATTGTATGATGTACTTGTCTTAAAGGAACAGCCCTTTAAGATCTCCGGTAACACTTCAAATGCCGGAAGAGTTGCCGGAACTCTTTCCTTTCCCTAAAAATAAAACAGAACACGAAAACTCAACAGCCGCCACCTGACAAGAAACGTCGGGAGGGCGGCTGCTTTCGTTATACCAAAGTATGCGAGAGAAGCTGCCAGTGGCAGGTTCTCTCGCATGTCTGTATAGTCTCTATATTATAGTGGGTTTGTAGCGCGACATGATATCACTTTATCCGCGGTAGCGGTTAAAACAGGAATAGATTTCCTGGATTCTCGGAACTGCATACCCACATGGAAGGGAAGAACCGTCTGCAAATGCGGCAAGTCCCTTCTTTTGTAATTCTTTGGACAGCAGCTGAACGATTTCAGAGACAGTACGCTGTCCGTCGACCAGATTTTCCAGAGCATATTTCAGTATCAGACCGAGAGCAGCTGTCTGCTCAGTATCTACAATCTGTTCGATACAGCGCAGATCAACGTTCTCGTGTCCGAGAAGAAATCCATCTTTTCCATGTACTTTTATTTTCAGGCGTTCCGGTTTGTCGGTTCCACGTCCATGGCTTCGAATACCGGGCGATTTTTTGGACAGTATCCGATGACTCTGGGGCATGAAAAATGCAGGTGCTTTTTCTTCGGTCAGAGGATATTTTTCACAAAGCGCACGGACTTTTGTGGAAATGTCCACAGGATGATAAGAATCCATCTGGATAACCGTATCGGCAATGTGGAAAAATGCACCGGAGCTTCCAGCTACCAGAATCGTGGAAATCCCGGCTTTTTCATAGAGATCTTTTGAGCGTTCCAGAAACGGGGTGATCGGTTCTTTTTCACGGGAGATGACTTCCTGCATGAAGGTGTCCCGCACCATAAAATTGGTCGCGGAGGTATCTTCATCCAGCAGGAAAACTTTGCTTCCGGATTCGATTCCCTCCACAATACCTGCGGCCTGTGAGGTACTTCCACTGGCATCTTCCGTAGAAAAACAACGAGTGTCTTTTTTGTTTGGAAGATCATTAATAAAAAGTGAAATATCTACATTGCGGATAAATCGTCCGTCCTCGGAGCGAAGCTTTAAAGCGCTGGCATCCGTGATGACATACTCTCGTCCGTCACCGGCAATGTGATTGTATACACCGAGTTCCAGCGCATTCAGAAGCGTGGATTTACCGTGATAACCGCCGCCAACGATCAGGGTGATTCCGGCGGGAATGCCCATACCGTAGATTGTTCCTTCATGCGGAAGTTTCATGGATACACGAAGAGATTGCGGTGACATAAATGGGACAGAATCCCTAAGCGGGCGGGAAGAAATACCGCTTTCTCTCGGCAGGACAGAGTGATCGGCCACAAAAGCAACAAGATTCTTTTCTTTTAGCTGTGTGCGAATCGAATCCTGATCTTCGGCAAGAAAGATTGCCTGTTCCAGTTTGGCGCGGTCGGTGTTTTTATAGAAAAAAGCTTTCTCGATACAGGCCGGGAGAAAATCAAAGAGGATTTTTTCCAGTTCCGTGGCATTAATGGTACGTCCGTTTGCCGGGAATCCAATAAAAAAACGTGCGGTGATTTCTTTGTCCGTAATTTCGCAGGCAGAACGTGAAAGCACTTCCTGCCCGCAGTGGCTGACGGAGATGAGGCCGCTTTTACCCGAGCCTTTTGCACGGAAAGTGTAGTGATTGACCTGAGTTTCGAACTGGCGGGTCAGATAATCTGCAAGTGTCACACGCGTAAGCGTATCTTTATAATAAGTGGCTGGAAAGCCTGCGGTTTTGTGACTGAGCCGGATACGGATATGTGAAGGTGACGCAAAAGGATCCCCCTGTACATGGTCAATATGAAGAATGAAATCCCTGAACTGATAGCTGCCTTTCAGGGATTTGTACGCTGGATAACTTTTGCGGTGGATCGCCTGAAGCTGTGTTTTTAAATCAGATGCGTTCTGCATGAAAAGACTCCTTTTATGAAAAATTTGTGATATATTTACAGATTTAAAGTACATTTAAAGTTTGACTGTAACTATAAAAATAACATAAATTATTATAATTCTCAAATACGAAAAAAGGCAAGCAGTTCGGGGCATAATAAGAAACATAAATTATAATAAAGATTGTTGAATTTCTTATATCTTTATTAAGAATCTGAAACCATGTAGAAATACGTAAAATATTGGGGTATAATGTTGAAAGAATTTTGAGAATCAAACGAAAGGTGGTTTTGTATATTATGGAAAGAAGAAATGCATGGCTTTCTTACAATGAAGCAGATGAAAAAGCCCTGGAGAAGCTGGCAAAGGATTATCGCACATTTCTCGATAATGGAAAAACAGAACGTGAATGCGTGAGCGAACTGTCCAGAGAAGCGGAGGCTGCCGGTTATGTATCACTGGATAAAAAACTTGCTTCCGGTGAGAAGATCCAGACAGGAGATAAAATTTATGCAGTCGGCATGAAAAAGATCATGGCACTGTTCCATATCGGAGAAGATCCGATGGAAAAAGGTATGAATATTCTGGGCGCACACATCGATTCTCCGCGTCTTGATGTGAAGCAGAATCCTTTATATGAAGATACAGATCTGACATATCTCGATACACATTATTATGGCGGTGTAAAGAAATATCACTGGGTAGCACTGCCGCTTGCAATTCATGGTGTGATCGTCAAAAAAGGCGGTACAGTTGTAAACGTGACAATTGGTGAAGCTGAGGATGATCCGGTTGTATATATCACCGATCTTCTGATCCATCTTGCAGGAAAACAGCTTCAGAAAAAAGCAGCAGAAGTAATTGAGGGCGAGAACCTTGACATTCTGATTGGCAGCAGACCACTTAATGAGGAAAGTGATGAGAAGAAAAAAGAAGCAGTCAAAAACAATGTTCTTCGCATCCTGAAAGAAAAATATGATGTAGAGGAAGAAGATTTCCTTTCCGCAGAGCTTGAGATCGTTCCGGCAGGAAAAGCCCGTGACTGTGGACTTGACAGGAGCATGGTTGCAGCATACGGACAGGATGATCGCGTATGCGCATACACCTCCTTTGCAGCAATGATGGAAATGGAAACACCGAAACGTACAAGCTGCTGTCTGCTGACAGACAAAGAAGAGATTGGCAGCGTCGGAGCAACCGGCATGCAGTCCAGATTCTTTGAGAATACAGTCGCAGAGCTCCTTGGCGGAATGGGATGTTATTCAGATCTTGCACTTCGCAGAACACTCGGCAATTCCTTTATGCTTTCTTCTGACGTAAGCGCAGGTTATGACCCGGCTTATGGTGAGTGCTTCGAAAAGAAAAATGCAGCATATCTTGGCCGTGGTATCGTTCTTAACAAATTTACAGGAGCAAGAGGAAAATCCGGTTCCAATGATGCAAATGCAGAATATGTGGCAAAGGTACGCAAGGTTTTTGATGACAGCAATGTTGCATTCCAGACAGCAGAACTTGGTAAAGTTGATGTCGGTGGCGGTGGAACGATCGCCTATATCGCTGCACTTTACGGTATGAATGTCATTGACAGTGGGGTGGCTGTTCTGAGTATGCATGCACCGTGGGAAGTGACAAGCAAGGCTGATATTTATGAGGCAGAAAAAGCATATAAGGCATTTCTTGAAAATGCATAAAAGCTGACAGCAGAGGAGAACAAAAATGGATGATACGTTAATCAAAGTAGAGGATTTGTGCAAGATTTACAATCCCGGCGAAAACGAAGTGCGGGCACTGGATCATGTCAGCCTCGAAATTAAGAAGGGAGAACTGGTGGCAATTATTGGACAGTCCGGATCAGGCAAGTCAACATTTATGAATATGCTCGGCTGTCTGGATGTGCCTACATCCGGTAAATATTATCTGAATGGAACGGATGTGTCCGAAATGTCGGACAATGAATTGTCTGAGGTTCGAAACCGTGAGATCGGATTTATCTTTCAGGGATTCAATCTGATTGCGAATCTGAATGCGATTGAAAATGTAGAACTGCCGCTGATCTACCGTGGCATTGACCGTAAGACAAGACATCAGCTGGCAATCGATTCTCTGAAAATGGTCGGACTTGAGAAACGTATGGACCATAAACCGAGTGAGATGTCAGGAGGACAGCAGCAGCGTGTGGCAATCGCAAGGGCGATTGCTGCACAGCCGCCGGTTATTCTCGCGGATGAACCGACCGGAAATCTGGACTCTGCCTCAAGCAGGGAAATACTCGGAATTCTCAAAAAAATGCACAAAACTGGAAGAACGGTCATATTGATTACGCATGACAACGGAATTGCTGCACAGGCAAGACGCGTGGTGCGGATAATGGATGGCAAAATAGAATCAGATATGATCAACCCGGATTTTGATCAGGAGGCAGCTGAATGAAGGTAAGTGGGAAAAAGAAAAAATCAAAAAAGAAGCTTGTGATCGGAGTCGGTATACTGGCGGTTGCTGCTGTGGCAGGTGCCAATATTTACGGAAGCAGAAATGCAGCAGAAAATGCAGTGCCACAGATTGAAGTAGTAAAAGCTGTACGTGATAATGTACAGCAAACAGTGGAAACCAGTGGAACGGTTGTAAGTGAAGAACAGAAGACTTATTTTTCACCTGTCAATGCGAAGGTTGATGTAGCTGATGTCAAAGAAGGCGAAACGGTAAAAGCAGGGACAAAGCTGATTGAATTTGACCAGAAGGATCTTGAGCGCGAAGAAAAGAAAGCAGAGCTGAATGTAAAAAGTGGAAAGCTGGATATGCAGAATACGCTGAATAAATCAGCTGAAGCTGTACAGAAGCAGCAGAATGCGCAGGGCAATGCTGCATCTTTGAAACAGCAGGTAGCTGCGCAGGAGGATTACATAGCAAATATAAAAGCAAGGATTTCTCAGGCAAATACGAATGCACAGGTGGCAGCAGCGCAGGAAGAGGCAAGAAAACAGGCGGATGCGACCGCGGCTCAGGCGGCTCGGGCAGAGGCTGTTCAGAAGGCATATGCGGCAGCGCAGAAGAAATATCAGAATGAGACACTGCCGGCATATCAGACGCAGCTGAATACGCTTGCTGATGAAATGAATCAGGCACAGACTACATACAATCAGACAGAAACAGATTATCAGATGGCATTCCAGACATGGAGCAGTGAGCAGAGTGATGAGAATGCCGCGGCTTTAGACGTGGCGGAGAGTGCCAGAAACGATGCGCAGATTGCATATCAGAATGCCAAAAGTGCCTATGAAGATTACAAGACACAGAAACCGGCAGCGCCTGCGATGAATAATGTAAACAGTGAAATCATTTCAGACGGAAACACGGCAGACAGTATTTTTTCAGATTCTGCGGAGACTGTTACGAATAACGGTTCAGACACGACTGTGACGGCAGATACTTCTGCTCTGGAAGCTGAACTTGAAAAGGCAAGCAACACACTTGCTGAACTGCAGTCCAGACTGTCTTCGCAGCAGGCAGTTGCGGAGTCTGATCCATCAGCAGTCACTGCAGAAGAAAAAGAAAAGATGGAGATTACAAATAACCTTTCTGAACTGGATCAGATGTCTGCACAGGAACTTGTCGAGGCGGCGAAAAAGGGTATTAAAGCGGATTTTAACGGAGTCATCACAAAAGTTTCAGTAGTAGAAGGTGCAACGACTGCTCTCGGGACAGAACTTTTTACCCTTCAGAATACAGATAAGATAAATGTTAATGTCAATGTTTCTAAATATGATTATGACAAGCTGAAAGAAGGGCAGAGTGCAGATATTACTCTGGCCGGCAAGACGTATGAAGGCGAAGTAACAAGTATCAGCCATGTGGCAACACAGAATGAAAAAGGTGCATCGCTGATTTCGGCAGATGTGCGTATCAAAAATCCGGATGACGATATTTTCCTCGGTGTTGATGCAAAAGTAACAATTCATGCAGAAGAGGCCGATGATGTTGTGGTGCTTCCGTCAGAGGTAGTAAATATCGGAAAAGACGGTTCCTTCTGTTATGTTATTGAAAACGGTGTTATCACCAGAAGGGATATTACAACAGGAATCAGCTCAGACGATTATGTAGAAGTGACAGAAGGGATCAAAGAGGGAGATGAGGTTATTCGAGACCTCGGCTCACTTGAAGAAGGAATGCAGGCAGAAGCGACTTTGTCTGAATCTGCTGATAATGGAAGCCAGAGTAATCTGACAGATGCAGAGGAAGGTGCCTGATGGGCGGTTTATTTGAATATATAAAAATGGCTGTTCAGAATATCCGTGCCAATAAAGGACGTTCCTTTCTGACGATGCTGGGTATTATTATCGGTATTGCGTCGGTTATTGCAATCGTTTCTATCGGCGAAGGAACCAAAAATCAGATGAACAGTGAAATTGACGGTATCGGTGGCGGGCAGATTGCAGTCAGTGTCAGTAATGATGCAATAACAGAATCGGAGTTTATCACGGCAGAGGATGTGCAGGCCGTCCGGGAGATCGATACCATAGAGGGAGTCAATGTGTCGGAGAGTTATGATGGAGAAACTGTGACAGGAAAAGGAAATTTTTCCATCATGCTGACGGCAGAAGGTCCGGATGCAAAGCTGCTCAATAATTCCGAGATGAAATATGGAAACTATTTTGGCGAAAATGAGATAGAGGAAGGTAAAAATGTATGTGTGATTTCGGATGCTGATGCAAAGCGTCTGTTTGGGACAGATGACGTTGTGGGAATGAATCTCGATATCACCTGCTATGATTCATCAAAATCTTTTCGCATCATGGGTGTGACAACACAAAAGGAAAATGGAACGTTTGTCAGCTATACATATGATGGGATGCCTGTTACTGTCAATATCCCATATTCGTCTATGGAAGATCTGGTCGGCGCGACGGATGAGTTTTATTCACTGATGATACAGGGAGATAAAACGCTGGATTCTCAGATTATTGCAGATCAGGTAGTACACGTACTTGAAAAACGTCATCAATGTGCAGGTGAAGAGTATTTTCAGGTGCAGAGTTTTCAGGATGTGATGCAGTCAATGAATGAAATGCTTGGTATGGTGACTGCTTTTATTTCGTTTGTTGCAGGAATTTCGCTTCTGGTTGGCGGTATTGGTGTTATGAATATTATGCTTGTTTCAGTTACCGAAAGGACAAGAGAGATCGGCATCCGTAAATCCCTTGGCGCAAAGACTTCATCAATTATGCTTCAGTTTCTTGCAGAAGCTGCGATACTGACGGTAATCGGCGGTCTGATCGGAATTATATTGGGAATACTGGCAGCATATGGAATCTGTTCTGTCATAAGCGGAAGTATCGGAATGACGATCACCCCGGGAATCAGTCCGACCGTGATTTTTGTAGCAACATTGTTCTCCTGTGCAGTCGGTGTGTTTTTTGGTATTTATCCGGCGAAAAAAGCGGCACGTCTGAGCCCAATCGAAGCGTTAAGGAGAAATTAAGTGAATTGATTTTATAAAATATAGGAAAATATAAGTGAAGAACAATAACGAATCTGGATTAAGAGACAGATTCGTTATTTGTTTTTTACGGTTTTTTCCCTGTATTTGTTTAACTACACATATGACATGATTTACATGCGGACGGTGCGGTCGCACAGCCGCCGAGTGCAGTTTCTCGCAGTTCAGCCGGAAGTTTTTTGCCGACGGTGTACATGACGTTGATCATTTCATCGAGTGGAATCAGCTGTGTGATTCCGGCAAGCGCCATTTCTGCGGCGACGAGGGCATTTGCAACACCGGTGGCATTGCGGTTCTGGCATGGATATTCGACAAGACCGCCGACCGGGTCACAGACCAGTCCGAGCATATTCATAAGAACGGTAGAGGCCGCGTAAGTACATTGTTTTGGGGAGCCGCCCAGTAATTCCGTAGCAGCAGAAGCGGCCATGGCAGCAGCAATTCCGGTCTCAGCCTGACAACCGCCCACAGCACCTGCGACTGTGGCATTTCTCATTGCAAGATAACCGATCGCACCGGCATTAAAAAGCGCCTGCTGAATCTGCTCATCAGAAAAATGATATTGTTTCTGGACAGCCAGAAGAAGTCCAGGTACGATTCCGGCGGAACCGGCAGTCGGAGCGGCAACGATCAGCCCCATGGAAGCATTTGTCTCAAGTGTTGCCATGGCATAAGTGATCGCGTCATCCAGAAGATTACCGCAGATACTTTTGCCGGAAGTCTGATGAAGAGAGAGTTTTTTTGCTTCGCCACCGATCAGACCGCCCATAGATTTGACTGGTTTTTCAATCGGTGAAAAAGCAGCGTCTTTCATAATTTCCAGTACACGTGCCATACGTGCATCTACATCTTCGGCAGTTGTTTCTCCGAGGATAATCTCACGTTGACGCATAATTTCAGAAATCGGAAGATTTTTTTCCGTACATAATGTCAGAAGTTCTACAGCATTTTTAAATTCTTTCATGATTTTCCCTCCTTACATCTGCACGATCATAACTTCGTGGATATTCTGGTTCAAACGAATCGTATCGTCGATATCCTCCGGAAGATGTCCGTCTGATTCTACGATCGTATAAGCTATTTCACCTTTGGACTCGCGGAAAAGACGCATAAAGGCGATATTGACGTTGCGGTCGCTGAGGCATTTGGTGATGTATGCCACAACTCCAGGCTTGTCCTGATGAGTTACGATTACAGCACTGTATTCGCCGGTGAAATCAACCTGTACGGAATTAATCTTTACGATGCGTACTTTGCCACCGCCGAGTGATTCGCCGCGGACAGTCATTTCCTGATTTTTTTCGTTGATCATATGAATATCAACTGTATTCGGGTGCACATCCGTCTCGATTTCATTTGGCGTGAATGAAAAGGCAAGTCCCTTCTGATCTGCAATCTCGAAAGAATTTCGGATACGCATATCATCCGTGGAAAATCCCATGATACCTCCGAGCAGGGCTCGGTCTGTTCCGTGACCTTTGTAGGTGCGGGCAAAAGAGCCGTAAAGAGTAAATTCTACTTTTTTCAGAGGCCCGTTGATCATTTTCTGCGCAAGAAAACCAATGCGGGCGGCGCCGGCTGTGTGGGAGCTGGACGGACCGATCATATTTGGCCCCATGACATCGAATACACTGATAAAAGACATGTTCATTCTCCTTAAAATTTGTATAAAAATAGTGTTTACACTTATGCAAAAAAATACAATGGATGTCCTTGTGATTGTATTGTATCATTCCCTGAAGAAGGAAGCAAATTTATTAAAAGGAAAACGGCAGAATAGAATATATAAAACTGTTTAAAATAAAAAAATAAAAAAAATAGAAAAAAGTGTTGACAAATTGTTTTATTTACAGTAGAATATATTTTGTTGTGAGCGACAAGTACTTGCAAATCAATAAAATGTGCGTTTAGCTCAGCTGGATAGAGCGTTTGGCTACGGACCAAAAGGTCGGGGGTTCGAATCCTCTAACGCACGCTAATAAAAAATAAGACACAGCGTTAAGCTGTGTCTTATTTTTTGTTCGAGTCCGGCTCGGACTCGAACGGGTTCGATCTCCGCTCCGCTTCGGTCGTTGCTAAACGCGTGCCACTGGCACGCAGCAACCTCTAACGCACGCTGCGGTGAAAGGCTGGAAACCTTGAACAATGGTTTCCGGCTTTTTTTGTACTTGTCAATTTGAGTTCGAACCTGTGACTTCCTGTGACAAGGGAATTTTGGATAAAATCAGTTGGAAAAATGCCTTTTCCATGATACTCAGACTTTCCTCAGGAGTCAGTGGATTGTATATATACCCTAATGTTGTTGTGGTGTTGTGTAGAAGATGACTGCGAGAGGAGTAAGTTGTCTGGAGGTCAACGAAAATATAGGTGCTGTATGACTATGGAATGGATAAGCTGTGTGGAGACCAACCAAAATTTTGGTGCTAAATGACCAGGGAAAGAGTCAGTCTGCTGGAAACCAACATGATTTAGATAAAATGGTTGGCCAGTGATAGAGCAAGTATCTTGCAGGTCATTGAAGGTAATAAAATTGGATGGTTTGTATATAAGCAACACCAATTTAAGCCAATAAAATGAATATATAATGGTCCCTATTAAAATGATTTTACCAAAAAAATCAGGAAAATACGATAGAAAAAACTGCTATTGTGAGAATTAATTGCGGATGAAGTGAAGATATTTGTTAGCTTTATAAAATATACATGTTATAATAGAACTATCTTAAATAGTAAGCAAGGGGGCATGCAATATGAACAGTATTTTTCACAGAATCAGTGTAAGAAAATATGAAGACAGACCAGTGGAAAAGGAAAAAATTATGGAGATTCTGAAGGCGGGAATGCAGGCACCAAGTGCATGTAATCAGCAACCATGGGAATTTTACGTGGTGACAGATAAAGAAAAAATCCAGAAATTATCCAAAGTAACACCATATACCGGCTGTGCGGCAGGGGCACCTGTAGTTATTGTTCCTGCATATCATACAGAAGGACTTGTTGCACCATCTTTTGCGCAAATTGATATGGCGATTGCACAGCAGAATATCTGGCTGGAAACAGATGCGCTGGGCCTCGGAGGAGTATGGTTTGGTATCGCACCGATGGAGGATCGAATGGAAGAAATACACAGCCTTCTGGAACTTCCGGAAAATGTGAAAGTATTTTCTATGTTTGCACTGGGATATCCGGCAGAGACAAGACCTCAGCAGAACCGATTTGCGCCTGAAAGAATACATTTCATTGAGAAATAAAAATGACACAGAGAAAAGAGAAGGGGAATAATTATGCAGGATATTTTAGTTGTGGTAGACATGCAGAATGATTTTATTGATGGTGTCCTTGGAACCAAAGAAGCTGTTGCAATCGTTCCAAAAGTAGAAGAGAGAATCAGAAATTTCAAAGGAACAGTTCTTTTTACACGAGATACTCATGAATCATGGTATTTGGATACACAGGAAGGAAAGAAACTTCCGGTACCACACTGTATCCGGAACACAGAAGGCTGGCAGATCAGAAATGAACTGGATAGCCTCAGAAAAACAGAACCGATTGACAAAGAAACTTTTGGTTCTACAGATCTGGCTGCTGAGCTGGTGGCAATGAACATTGATGATGAAATAGGAAGCATTACATTTGTTGGCCTTTGCACGGATATCTGCGTGATTTCCAATGCGCTTCTGGTAAAAGCAGCTCTTCCGGAAGTTCCGATCATAGTAGACGCGGCATGTTGTGCAGGAGTGACACCGGAAAGTCATGAAAATGCATTGAACGCTATGAAAATGTGCCAGATCGATATTGTCAGATGAAATTTAAACAGAATATCACAATAATATATGATTGACTAATCATTAATATAAGTCCATTGCTTGTGTGAGTAGTGGACTTTTTTGCGTAATAGGAAATTACTCCGTAATGTTCCCATTACACAAAAACGCTCCGCGAGGATGCGACCAGATGCATGAGGAATATGTCTGCTGAAGCAGACTGCATCTGGCGCGCAAAGCGTAGCAAGTCCCTCAAAGATTGAGGAATTCAGGGAGTTTGAAGCGGACCTGTCCACTTTGATCATTTTATAAAGAAATTTGAATTTTTTTGTTACCATTCAGGATTTTTTACGATATATAGTATGAGTAGAAAAATGAGGAGGACAACCCGTAAATGAAAGACAATGAGATCATATCTTTGTTTGAGATAAGGGATGAGCATGCGATCGAAGCATTGAGCGACAAGTATCATCCGTACTGTTACAAGATTGCCTGGAATCTGCTTACAAATAAAGAAGATTCGGAAGAATGCCTGAATGATACCTGGTTTTCGGTCTGGTCGCTGATTCCGCCGAAGAAGCCTTCCGTATTATCACATTTTTGCGGCAGGATCACGAGAAACTTAAGCATTGATTGCCTGCGTAAAAAATATGCCAACAGGCGCCCAGATGTGCATATGGCAGATGTATTAGGTGAAATGGATCAGCTGAGTGTTACTTATACCATTGAAGATCAGCTGGCGGAGAAAGAACTGCTGGAGATCATCAATGATTTTCTTGGAAAAATGGATGCAGAGGACAGAGATATTTTTGTGAGAAGATACTGGTTTTTTGATTCGGTTGCGGCGATTGCCAAAAGGCATGCGATGTCCGTCGGAAGTGTAAAAATGAATCTGTACCGGAGCAGGAAGAAGCTGTTGAAGGTCTTGAAAAAGGAAGGGAAACACTTATGAAAAAATTCGATTTTTCAAAAGAA
Source organism: Ruminococcus sp. AF17-22AC (assembly GCF_003460065.1). NCBI lineage: Bacteria > Bacillati > Bacillota > Clostridia > Eubacteriales > Oscillospiraceae > Ruminococcus > Ruminococcus sp. AF17-22AC. The sequence continues at coordinate 116,093 of NZ_QRXT01000008.1, read as the reverse complement.
TTTGGCAATATTGATCCAAAATATATCAGCGAAGCAGAGGGAGAATGGAAAGGTAAAAAAAGAGTCTGGACACCATCATTCTGGAGTAAACTGGCAGCCGCCTGTGTGATCCTGGCTTTGATTTCGACTGTTTTATCGAACCCGAAAGTGCAGGCCGCAATCAAAAATCTTGCTTTATCTATAGGAGAAACACTGGGATTTCAGAAAGAAATTGAGTCGTATACGGAGGTTTTAAACATGTCCCAGACGGATCATGGGATCACTGCAAACTTAAAAGAAGTTGTTCTGGATGAGGGAGTTTTGCTGTTCAGGGTGCATGCAGAAATTGATAATACCGAAGGGAATGAGCAGGGGAAATCGGAGAACATTTCATCCTTTAAGAACACGGGAATTACGCTTGATATGAACAAAACAACAATAAATGGACAGAAGCTGGATGAGTACACAAGTGGGGAGTATTCGCCTTATTCTGTAGATGATTTATTAGATGAAGACGCCGACAGAGATGAAAAGGAATATGATCGTGTACAGGAGTACCGCTTTCATGCACCGACAGATCTCGGAGAAAATCCGGAAGTGCATCTTGTACTTAATGCATTTAATTATGATGACTGGGAAAAATCAGAGGCAGAATTTACGTTTGATTTCAACATTTCACGGGAGAAAATCCTGAAGCAGACAACGAATAAAGAACTGGAAAATATTTCTGTCGAGACAGAAGAAGGCACGGTTACACTGAAAGATATTTTCCTGAACAAGTTACAGAGCAGTATCTCAGCAGATGTGCCGGAAAAACTCTTCCAGAAGTATGACGTTGAGCTGCGTGGAACGGACAGTAAAGGAAACAAAGTACGGTATGAATTAAAGGATGATGCAGAAACAGAAGCCATCAGTCGTGTCTGGAAATTTAAGACAGATTTCTGGAGAACGTGTGGAAGCGCCGGAGATGATGAGCGGCCGGAGATTCCTGATCCCGACAGTGAATATCTGGAATTACAGCTTTATCTGAAATCCGATGCTATAATAGAAAACAATGTTATTAAAAGGTATGATTTAGATGACGACACCTATGCCGAAGAAGAAAGCAAAGTCTACGATGCAGCAGATGATTCTGAATGGAAAGCTGTTGGAGAAAAGATGCGGATTGATATCAGGTAAGGAGGAACAGAGCAATGAAGAAAATATTGATTGCGTTAATTATGGCAATATCCGTAATAACACCAATCCAGACGATGGCGGAAAGTGTTATACAGTCTGAAGTGGAAATACAGCCTTCGGAACAGAACATTGAGCAGATCATTGATGAGATTACGTCTGAACCGCATCCAATAAATTCTGATGCGATCCAGAATGTAAAGGAATACATCATCCAATATTGGGGTGATTTGGGATATGATGAGATAGAATGTCAGAAGTTTGAATATAATGATGAAAATAATGAGAATGCAATACGGCGTTCCTCACAGGCAGATGTATTTCTGGCACCAACGGCCGAAAATGCAACTATTGACGGCACTGGTGAAAATATTATTGTGACAAAAAAGTCATCCACTGATATGACGAAAAATCTGATCATAAGTGCCCATTATGACAGTGCAGAAGATTCGGTAGGAGCCAATGATAACGGTTCCGGAGTGGCAGCAGTACTTGAACTGGCAAGAATTTTAAAAGATACAGAGATGCCGTATAATGTAAAATTCATCCTGTTTTCGGGCGAAGAAAAATATATGCTGGGTTCAAGATGGTATGTTGGCAATCTGTCTGAGGACGAGCGGAAGCAGATCATCGGAGTAATAAATATTGATACCATCGCAGAAAAAAGTGATCTGGGTTATATGGCGATGATCGAAGGAAACAAACGACCAGATGATATAGAGTATGACGATGAGGGACTGAAAAAACTGGCCGAGTTAAATAAAAACAGCATGTCAGATTTATTTACATCCAGTGACAGATTCTACCTGACAATGGCAACTAACAGTGACCATTATCCATTTGCTTTGGTGGATATCCCGGCAGTTTCCATTGTCCAGGACTGGCAGGATGGATTGAACGTGAATGACAGTTCTGATGTAAAAGAGAATATGGATATGCAGAGGATTGTGGAAGTGATTGAGAAGGTTACGGAAGTGCTTTCTGAGATACCATCAAATAATTAATAAAGAAGAGAGTAAAGCAGAGCCGGGATTCGAAAGGGTCCCGGTTTTTTGCAAGTTTAAATGACAAAAGAAATTCTAATTTTTTTGTTACCACCGGGATTTTTTACGATATATAGTATGAGCAGGAAAATTTTCTTTCGAAATACAAGACAAGGAAAAACAAAACGATGAAAAAAGGGACAATGATGGTTTTTTCGGCATTATTGATGAGCTGCTTTTTAGCAGTTCCGGCAGAAGCTAAGAGCATCGAGAATGGTACTTACCGCGTATAGAAAAGTACAAGATTTCCTATTTATTTATTGGAAGCTGTGAAGTTGAGAAGTATGGAGAGATCAATAGCGAATTCTTAACTTCGCTGGGAAAAGTTGTTTTCCGACAGGGTGAGACGATGATAATTGAGGTTTTCGATGGGGAGAGGGGTGATTGATATAAAAAAGATAAAATTTTGTAAAATGTGTTACCTTATGTAAAAAAATACGATTAATTATATAGATGGCAAATTTGGGCAAAGGAGGTTGTGCATGATTGTTTATCAGCCATACAGAAAATGAAAGGAGTCTAATCATATGAAACATAAGGTAAAGATTATAATACTCAGTGTTTTAGGAGTTTTGCTTGTGGGATCATCAGTGGCATATGCATACTCACAAAAAGGCACTCTGATCTCACAGAAAACAGAGGAGCTGCCTGACGGAAATATTTATGTTGAAGAATTATATGAAATAGATCAGTAAGACAGAAACAGAGGGGATGGCGTATTGATACGACATCCCCTTTATATGGCGAGAGTTGTTAATTACTCTAAAAATAAGTTAAACAAACTGAAAGTTAGCTGAATATGCATTATATAAGCAAGAATGTTTTTTTCGAAAAACGAATAATGTTAAACTCAATTCGCCATTCAATATCGTCTGATACTGGTTTGAAGTGTAGAGCAGAGTAAGCAACATGGAGATTTGCCTGATTGTTGTTGCCACACAGGATTATAGTTGGCTCGTCCGCACCACCGATAATATCAATACAGGCAAGATCAGTTTGTACTTCCGGTGAAAAAGAGTCTGTTGAAGGAGCAACTTCTAAAGTTTTATCGTTATCAGCACAATCATGAATCGAAATATCATTGTCCGGTTCAGGAGAAAGTGTATAGCTCATAGTGGTAAAATGTGTGGGATACAACCAACGGTCAGAGTCCATGCGGTTTTGAGAAAGCGTCTGCTGTTCCAATTTTTGCACAGTTAATGTATATTTTGTTTCACTGATCGGATGGGAGAAAGCAAACTGGTCACCGGGAGAGTGTATCTTAAAATGCGGTCCAGGCATACGAAATGGTTGTTGCTCCATTGTAAGCGAAAGAGATTTTATTGCAGGACGGCGTTTATCTGGCCACAGAAATGCCACCCTAAAAATCATCCATCCATAGGATGTATCCAATTCGTAGTGTTTTAATACCCATTTTGCTTCCGGTTCATTGTTTATTTCGTCCGGTAAACATGGATTAAAGACTACTGAACAGCTGTGAGAGGCCTGCATTGTTGTTCCATTTAATTTTAAACAAGGAATAATATCAAGGCAAAGCGGGTTGTCTAAATCTATTTGCAGTTGTTGTTCTTGTGTAAAATTTAAACAGGAGTCATTTTCGGGGGTTAAATCCCATTTTTTCATAAATTCGCGAATATCTTCTGCCGGAGTACACATACAAAAATCCAAGATAAGCTCCTTGTTGCAAGAATATGCCGAAGGAATAATCCAATGATGCCCAGTCCATTCAAATTGCCTATCCAACCGGATTTCTGTTCCGGCATGGCCTTTTCCTGAAGGTTCCCAGAAGTTTCCGTCAAAATAAACCTTCCATTCAGGGTTGGTCGTTTCTGCATCCGGGTTCATATCCATATCATGTGTATTATCTTCACGGCACTTTGCTCCCATAGAGAAAAGGTTAATTCCGCTTTGTAAAAACTTCTGAAATATTCTGTTCATAATAATCTCCATAACTCTGATTTTTCGAGGTACTTCTATATGGTTGATGATATCATAAAAATGTTTTACTGCACATTTGCATTTATTTTCTATGGGGTGAAAAGAAATACGCTACTCATACTATATATCGTAAAAAATTTCGTATGGTAACAAAAGAATTCAAATTTTTTTAATCAGAAAAAAACCACTACTCATTCAAGTAATGGGCTCCTTACTTTGGTTTGTTAAGATATACTAGGTAAAAAGGAGAACAGTGTTTGAAGCATTTTTACTTTATGTGATTACTTGTATATGGGCAAATATAGAATGGTACTTTAGAATGGGCTATGGTAAAATAAGACAAAAGCTTAAAAGGTTTTTGAAGACAAAATAACGTTAAAATATTTTAGACATACAATGTCTGGTTGAAAATTAGTGGATTCTCGTTTTATGTCGTGGTAATTTGGGAGCATGTTGGTAAGCTGTAAGTGAAAGAGAGGTAGGAGCATGGACACGAAAAAGATTGGAGCTTTTTTAAAGCAATGTCGTAAGGAAAAAAATCTGACACAAGAGCAGCTTGCTGAAAAGTTTGGAGTATCCGCAAGAACAGTTTCCAGATGGGAAACAGGAGTTTCCCATAGTTAAAGATACCACACCAAATATGATGAACCCACGCTTATACACTACCAGCTATAATAAACCGCAAGGACAGCAATTTGATGATACTGCTGTCCTTTCTTTTATAAAATTGCAGTACACATAAAAAAGCTGTAATATGATAAATATATTTGTCCTTGTAACAATTCTCGGACATTTGCCTGTTATACTATCTGCAAAAAGCAAAGGAAGTGAGGATATGAAGCAGATTTTAATTGTCGAGGACGACAGTTTTTTGAATAAGATGTTAGCCTATAACCTGACCGCAGACGGCTACGGCGTGACTTCTACTCTAAATGCCAGAACCGCAGCCGAAGCCATCCGCCAGCGGGAATTTGATTTAGTGCTGTTGGACATTAACCTGCCAGATGGGAACGGTTTTGAGCTGTGCAAGCTGATAAAGCCCCAGCACCCGGACACCATCGTAATATTCCTGACCGCCAACGATCAGGAGAGCGACCAGATACGGGGCTATGAGGTGGGCGCGGTGGACTACATCACAAAGCCCTTTGTGATCGGGGCCTTGCAGCGAAAAATCAAAGCCATGTTCGCTATGCTGGAACACCACAAACCGGCCAAGGACATTTACGACGACGGGCGGCTGTTTCTGGACTTCTCGGAGCAGACGGCTTCCCTAAACGGCAAGCCCCTGACCCTATCCCCGATGGAGTATAAAATGCTGAACCTGTTCCGCAAAAATCCCCGGCAAGTGCTGACCCGTGGGCAGCTTTTGGAAAAGCTGTGGGATATAGACGAGAGGTTTGTAGACGAACACACCCTGACAACCTCCATCAGCCGGATTCGCAGCAAGATTGAATCTGACGGCGGCGCACCCTACATCAAGACTGTTTACGGCATGGGCTATCAATGGACGGGAGGCGAGGCAAAATGAAGTTTCAAAACCTCTCGGTAAAGCGGCTGTTTGGCCGGGTGGCAATGGAGCTTGTCCTCTCCATGTCCGGGATCACCATAGCCCTGTTTCTTGTGACAAAACAGATTGCGGTGCTGCTGACAGGCGGGACGCTGCTGCTGTGCGCCCTTGTGGGGATTTTTGTACTGACGCAGGCGTTTGGAAAGCGGCTGTCGCAGTTTACCGCTGACCTGTGCCAGACCTTAGACCACATGATCGCCGGGAATGAAGCACCCCAGCGCCCGGAGGACAGCGAAACCCAGCTTGCCAGAATCGGACACCGGCTGGCAAGGCTTTACCAGATCATGCAGGAGAACCGCCGCCGGGTGGACGAGGAACGGCAGGAGTTACAGACCCTTGTATCGGATATTTCCCATCAGGTGAAAACGCCGGTAAGCAATCTGAAAATGGCGACGGACACCCTGCTGGAAAAGCCCATGACCGAGGCGGAGCGCACCGACTTTATCCGGGGAATCCGCAGCCAGACGGATAAGCTGGACTTTCTCTTTCAGGCCCTTGTGAAAACCTCACGGCTGGAAACGGGCGTGATCCAGTTGGATAAGAAACCGGGTCGCCTCTTTGATACCGTGGCGCAGGCCATGAGTGGGATTGTGTATGCAGCGGAGAAAAAGGAAATCGCTGTGTCCGTGGACTGCCCGGAGAATTTGACCGTTTTCCATGACAGCAAGTGGACATCCGAAGCCCTCTTTAACCTGCTGGACAATGCAGTGAAGTACACCCCGGCAGGCGGGAAAATCGCCGTGTCAGTGGTGCTGTGGGAAATGTATGTGGAGGTCAAAGTGACCGACACCGGCAAGGGCATTTCCGAAAGCAATCAGGCTGCCATCTTCCGGCGCTTCTATCGTGAGGAAGAAGTACACGAACAGCAGGGCGTGGGCATTGGCCTGTATCTGGCCCGCGAGATCGTAACGCGGCAAGGCGGCTATATCAAAGTGGTTTCGGAGCCGGGCAAGGGTTCAGAATTTTCCATTATGCTGCCGACAAAATAGAACGCGGCGGACGGCCATTTCCGGCTGCCCGCCGTAAATTTTTTTGAAATGTCCGAGCGTTGTAACATTTCACCTCGATTTTCAATGAAATTTTTTGGCCGCTGTAACATTTAGCGGACATTTAGGTTTTACAATACCCTTATCAAATATGGAGGTGATACAACTATGACATGGCCTTTTGAAAATGACACCAGCGCCATTACAAAGAAGCTGGCGCAAAGAAGCTTCAAAGCCAACAAATTACGAAATATTGTTGCTGTAATAGCAATCGTTTTAACATCAATGCTTTTTACTTCTGTAACGACTTTATGTGTTGGAGCGATCCAGTCTATACAGACAACTATTTTGCAAATTAGGGGAACCAGCCCGTCCACTGGTACATCTGTAAATTGGATTGCCATAATAGCAGCTCTGTTTTTTATTATGATTTTTGTAATAACGGGCTATTTGCTCATTCGCAATATTTTTGAGATTTCTGTTGTTCAAGAAATAAAGAAATATGGCTTATTAAGAACAATCGGAACAACGGAGAAGCAAATCAAGCGAATTGTTTATAAGCAAGCATTTTGGCTGTCTATAATTGGTATATCTATTGGGTTGATTTTAGGATATATAGTAGGAATACTTATGCTTCCGTGGATTCTTAATTTTATGAAAGGCGAGTATCACAATCTTTCTGTGAACTTGAGTTTTAATCCTATTATTTTTGTCGTTGCCGGGATATTTAGTGCGATTACTGTTTGGGTGAGCATAAAGAAACCATTCAAAATTGCAGCTACGATTTCGCCCATTGAGGCAACCAGATACTATGAAAAAGACAATTATCATAGTGCCAACAAGAATCGTCTTTCGTTTAAGAATAGAATAACAGAAATGGCATGGAGAAATTTAAGAAGAAATTCAAAGCGTACCATATTTATCGTCTTATCCATGATACTCTGCATTATTCTCCTAAACAGTGCAATCGCAATCGGGAATAGTGTTGATGTTAAAAAATATGTATCTTCTGTTACCTCATTTGATTTTGTTGTGGCAAGCCCAAACACATTTTCTAATGTGCAAGGTTTTCGATTTAAAGATGATTCTGTTAGTAATGAAATCATATCTGATATTGAAAATAATATTCCTGTGCTGAACGGAAGTCGAATTTATAAAAACACTTTGGATGATGTCAGTGTTACTTATGATTATGGTAGTTTGGTCACGGAAGTATTAGACGAATACACAGAAGATAATCACCTTATACGAAGTGGTATGGTTGATGGCAGAACTTATCCAGTAAAACTCGGTGTTGATTATCGACCTCTTTGCAATATTTACGGGGTAGAAAAATCAATACTTCCTAAATTGAATTTCATTGAGGGAGAAACAGATATACAGCAACTAACCTCATATTTGGAAAGTGGAAACTATGTTATAGAAATTTCAGCGATCAACCCAAATGAATCTCCTGAATTTCTTTGTCCGCTCAATCAGGAAGTTACCATTTACAAAGATGGATTGCCTTATAAAACGGTTTCGGTAATTGCGCGTGCAGTGGTTGATTTTTCATTGGTAGAATCTCCGGGTAAGAATGTTGGCTACACTGATGTTGGCGGCGATTGTCCTATTTTCTATATGAGTAATGAGATGTTTGTGGAATTGTATAACAATCCAGCCATAATGAGTTATGTGTTTGATGTGGAAAAAGAACACTTTTTGCCAGCGACCGAGTACATCAATTCTTTGCCTACCGTTGAATACGCATCGTCTGAAACATTGGCACAAACTATGAATGGATTAAAACAAACTATTTTTATCATAGGTGGCCTTATTGGGTTTCTATTAGGAAGTATCGGGCTTGTGAATTTTTCCAACATCATTATAACGGGCATTATAAACCGGCAACGGGAATTTGCTACATTAGAGAGCATCGGAATGACGAAAAAACAAATTAACAAATTGACCGTATTGGAGGGATTGTTTTACGCATTTCTGATTTGTGTAATGGGTTTACCTCTCTCTCTTATTGTTGCAAATACAATTCTTCCTACTTTCTTTAATCAACCTGACTTATGGCTGTTTACAATACAGCCTACGATTTTCCCGTTGATATTAGAGGGAATTGTTATTTGCGTTGTGGCGATTATAGTTCCTCATGTTTCGTTTCGCTATTTTAGAAAAACAAGTATTGTAGCTCGATTAAGGGTAGTTGAATAATAATTTTGAAATGTCCGAGCGTTGTAACATTTCACCCCGATTTTCGATGAAATTTTTTGGCCGCTGTAACATTTCGCGGACATTTGGGTTTTGCAATGACCTTATCAACAAAAGTGAGGAGGCGTTGCAATGGAACTGACCCCGACCATGATTTTGAATCTGGCGCTGCTGATCGTCCCGCCCGTTGCCCTTGTGCTGGCGTTCTGGCAAAGGCTGGCCCAGCACATCCGCTGGACGGTTGCCTTGACTGCCCTCTGTGATGTTCTCCTGTTTTGGGATGAACTGTTCTACTATGAGAGCTTCGGACTGTTCGCTGTGCTGATTCTGGTACAGTTGGCGGCCACCGGCGCAGCAGCGTTCCGCATTTACAACAAACAAAGAGAGGATTGAATTTTATGAGAATTTTACAGACTATCGACCTGAAAAAGTATTACGGTACAGAGCCGAATATCACCCGCGCCCTTGACGGCGTGAACTTCTCTGTAAATGACGGCGAATTTGTGGCCGTTGTGGGAACCTCCGGCAGCGGCAAGTCCACCCTGCTTCACATGATGGGCGGGCTGGACACCCCTACTTCCGGCAATGTGATTGTCCGGGACAAAGAACTGTCGAAAATGAACGACGAACAGCTTACCATCTTCCGCCGCCGCAACATCGGCTTTATCTTCCAGAACTATAACCTTGTTCCGATCCTGAATGTGTATGAGAACATCGTCCTGCCGGTGGAGCTGGACGGGGACACGGTGGATCAGAAGTTTTTGGACGAGATCGTTCACCTGCTGGGGCTGGAAGATAAACTGAAAAATATGCCGAACAATCTTTCCGGCGGCCAGCAGCAGCGTGTGGCTATCGCCCGCGCCTTGATTACCAAACCGGCTATTGTTCTGGCCGACGAGCCAACCGGCAACCTTGATAGCAAGACCAGCGCCGAGGTGCTGGGGCTTATCAAGCGCACCAGTGCAGAGTTCCGGCAAACTGTTGTGATGATTACCCACAACAACGACATTGCCCGCCTTGCAGATCGGATTGTCCGCATTGAGGACGGCAAGATTGTGGAGTAAGGAGGTGGCAGGCTATGACATGGCCTTTTGAGAATGATACCAGCGCCATTACAAAGAAGCTGGCAAAGAAAAGTTTGCAAAGCGAGAGGCGCCGGAATCTGATGGTGGTGATTGCCGTTGCACTGGCGGCGTTTCTAATCTGCTTTACGGGAATTGTGTCTACTTCCCTGACACAAATGCAGCGCAATCAGGTTGTCGATACTTATGAGGCGGTCTGGCTGGGCGTAGAGGAAAACGACATTGAAACCCTGAAAGGACTGCCGGAGTTTGAGCGCGTAGGCGGCTACTATATGCTGGGTGAGGAGCTTTCAGAACAGGGCTATCATGCGTCTTATGTGTATTGCGACGCGCAAATGATGGAGATTACCAAGGCGCAGATGGAGTTGTTAGAGGGCCGGGTTCCTGAAAAAGCAAATGAAGTTGTTGTAAGCGAATACTTTCTTTCCACCTATGGAAACAATGCCAAGATCGGGGACACTGTGACCTTAGATACAGAGAGTTTTCATGGTGATTATGTCGTTACCGGCATTATGGACAGCGTAAATGAAAAAGAAGCGAATACCTGCGCTATCATTCTTTCCAACGCTGCCCTGACAGGATGGAAAGGGTTTGACCCGACTGGCTATCGCGCCTATGTCCATTTCAAAAACAGCGACCAGTTGGGCGAAGAACTGATGACCTCTTATTGCAGGGAGATTGCGGAGGAATATCAGCTTCCTATGCCCAAAATGAACAGCAAGTATTTTGCCTATGCTTCTAAATCCTTTGATTTTGCACTGATGGCTGGCGTGATTGCCATTGTTCTGATCGGCGGCTATATTGTGATCCAGAGTATCTTCCGTATCTCCATCAATGACAAAATCAAGAGCTACGGGCAGCTACGGACGATTGGTGCAACGCCAAAGCAAATCAAGCGGATTGTAAAGCGGGAGGGGCGTAAACTCGGCAGTATCGGGATTTTGATTGGTACAGTGCTGGGTGTATGCGGCGGTTTTCTTTTGTTTCCCAAGGGATTTAATGCTGTTTCCTATGTGGCAACGATTATTTTGACACTCATAAGCAGTTGGATCATGGTATCTGTTTCCATCCGTAAGCCGATAAAAATTGCGGCAGGGATTTCCCCGATTGAAGCCGTCCGTTTTACCCCGGCACAAAAGGACATCCGAAGCCGAAAAAAGAATATCAAGCTCAATCCTGTTTCAATGGGAATTGCGAATTTTAAGCGTGACCGAAAAAAGACCGTTGCTATTGTAGCCTCATTGAGTTTGGGCGGAATTATTCTGCTTGTGGTATCCTCCATTGTTTTGCTGCGTTCTCCAGAGGCGCTTGCAAGACGGTTTTTCCCGGACGGCGACTATAAAATTTATTTGGATTCTGAAATGACAGAAGAAAAGGTTATGGCAGCGGGAAATCCGTTGAATGAAGAATTAAAACAGGAAATCTTATCTATTGATGGTGTTACAGATATAATTTCAAGCAGACAATCTCTCTATGCAACCCTTAAGACGGACATTTACCAAAGCGGTGGTATGTGTGATATGCTGACCGACCAGAATTATGCAACAGTTGAAGCGGCTCTGACAGCAGGAACGATGCCAAAAGATTCCCGTAGTATTGTAATTGACTATAATGTGCTAAAGCAGAATGAGGATATGGGTGTTGGTTCAACAGTTGACTTTTATTTTGGAGAGGGGCAACCGCCTGTTTCCGTCACTGTATCAGGATTGTTTGATTCCAACAAGACGCCTTCCGGGCATGGAAAACTGGCCCTCGATGGAGTACTCTTTTTCGCACCAGAAGCATTGTTCCATGAACTGCACCCGGAAATCGCTTCTTTCGACTATTCATGGAGCATTGTAAACGATCCGAAAAAAACGGACTATGTGGGAGCTGAATTGAAAAATATTGTTGCCAGCCATAGTAATATTGCCTTAGATGAAATCAATACAGTGATTGAATATGAAGAAATGACAAATTCTTTTGCGTTTGGCAGTATGGAGATACTTTCATGGTTGGTATTTCTCTTTGGCGTTATCAACCTTATCAATACGACACTCTCTAACCAGATAGCCCGAAAGCAGGAAAACAGTATTCTGCGTTCTATCGGCCTAACACAAAAACAGCTATGTGAAATGAACATCTGTGAGGGGCTGTGCTATGCGCTCTTTGCAACATTGGCGACGCTGATCGTTGGGCTTCCGGCTTCCATCTTTGCTTGCAGAAAAATGAGTATAGGAGCTTTTGCCGGAAATGTAGTGCCTTACAAATTCCCGGTTTTGGAAATGGGACTGTTCATTCTGGTATTGTTCGGAATGGAACTGATCTTGTCTGTATGGACAATCCGCAGACAGAAAAAGCAATCCCTGATCGAACAAATGCGGGCGATGGAATAACCGTATGGGATCGGCGGGGCGGCGTGTGCTGCCCCGCTTTTTTCGCCATTTCTCAAAAAATTTTTGAAATGTCCGAGCTTTGTAACAATTCAGCCTGTTTTTTTGTCGAAATCAAAGGCACCTCGGACATTTATAGTTCTTCCAAAAGTTTGATGATAATATTACCATTCATGGAAGAAGCAATCTGTTATTGCAATAATGCGAAATTGACGATAGAAAGTTTTTCATATCTCGGTCAGCTCAACAATTACATTACTCTGCTGATACAGCCAGTCCGTAAATTCTTTCGGGCTGGCCGTTCCTGTTTTTACAGCCTTTTTTCTCTGTAAGGCTTCTTTCTTAAAGTCGGAAAAGGAAGCCTGTATTTTTTCCAGACGGTCAGCCGGAAAGCCTGCGGTATTTTTTACCCGGTTTATTTTGTTGCGCCAGTTCTGGCATTCATTTTTATAAAGCAGGTCATAGTTATTTTCTCTTGACCTCTCGTCAAATTCCCGCTTGTTTTGAAGCGCCTGTGCTTTTCGGCACTTGTCGCTGCACAGCTCATACCGCTGGCTCTTTGCCAGAAAATATTTTCCACAGACCTTGCACCGCCGGAAGCAAAGCCCCCAGTCATTCAGCCTGTTCAGATAATAGGTAATCAACGGGTAGAGGGACGCATAGGCAGACACACATTCTTCTGTGCGCCGGTTGTCCGGGAACCAGAGGTCAAGCCGGGTATCTTCTGACGGTGCGCCTTTGAAATAAAGGCTGCCAGCTTGAAATTGTTTCGGTTTTCCTGTCTCCCTGTCAAAGCTCATGGTTTCGTTTTGGAATACCCCGGTCAGTCTGCTCATTTTATCCATGAAGCGGTCACAGGCAGCGTTACGGTCACGGGGTTCTCTGGCAAGCAGATAGCTGTTCCAGATACGGAACGCCACATACATTTTCAGAGGGTCGTTGCTAAGATATTTCTCCCAAAGAAATTCGCTTGCCGCCTGCTCCAGCTCCGGCTGTTTCCATCGGTTGGAGTGGAGAGCTTGCCGCAGCGGAGAAAGCCCGTATAAGTTCCAGTCTCTGTCCGTGTCACGCTCAAAGTTTATCAAAAAAGTTCCCAGTGGGCGTGTCATATCACAAAGCACCTCTGCGTTTTGGCTCCCGTTCAGACGGAAGCGGATCTGCTGTTCTTCCCCAATCAAAATCCGCTCTTTCATTTTCTTCCTGTCCAGCGTCAGGACAAACAAAATCCTCTCAAAACATGGCTCATGCCGTATAAACTGATTCTCCATCCCTATCCCCTGCCTTTGTTTATGGTAATTATATAATTCAGTTATATCCGTTACACTCATGGTATCGCAGAATCATTGTTTTGTCAAGGATAGTACGCTATGATGATTGCGGTTGGTAATTTCGTACCGCACAGTACCTTGACAAGTGAATGACCGTCCAAAAGGGATATGACCGGCAGGAGAAGTGACGCATTCGGCGCACCAATGCAGGGAAACACCGCAGGAATGGGGCAGGAAAACGGCTTTTGGGGAGAACGGCAACAGGAAGCATTTTAACCTATTTGATTTATGGGAGGAACAGAATGAACGATAAAAAGAGATTGAACAGCTACGAGGATTTACCGCTGGTTCTGGATGTGGCGGACATTCAGTGGATTATGGGAATTTCAAGAGCGAGCGCCTATGAGCTGGTACACACACCCGGCTTTCCAGCGTTCCGCAGGGGCAGACTTATCAAGGTCAGCAAAATTGCTTTCTTTGAATGGATGGCAAAAGGCTCCGAAACCGTACCGGGAAGCGACAAATAAGCGTGAGGTATCATTCCCTGACTTGCAATACTGCCGCACTTTCCAAAGGGGCATACAGAGGGAAAAAAACTTAAAAATGATACCGAGACGCTACATCAAAACAGCCTATCTGCGTACATCAGATAGAAACGGAGAAAGGAGCCGGTTATGGCAAGAATGAGTAACAAGCGGCGGTTGGAATGGTCTTTCTTCTTAAATGACCGCAGCCGTATCACTTACAACGAACTGTGCCGGAAATGCCAGCACGAATGTAAACAGAGCTTCCGGGCGGTTGTGGTTGACTGCCCGAAGTATCTTTCCAAGCGTTCCAAGAAAAAGGACAAGACTGCCGGAAACGGCAAAATCCCTTAGGAACTAAGGGCGCACTTCTATACATAGTCTAAAGACCATGTATCGTGCGTCCTGCGGAGCTTACCTCTGCCGCTGATAAAATCAGCAATCCGAGGTCTGCGTTCGCTTCGCTCCGACAAGGTGGCTACACCCCCTTGCGCCGCTAAAGCGGCTATCCCCTGTGTACTCGCCGCAAAGAGAAATCCGCTCTGCGGTTTTCCCTTTTCATCGGGTTTTATAGAAGCACTGACACACGGACTGTCTGCGGATGGTCTTTCTTTATCTTATCAGCAAAGGATGTGAGAACATGGAAAAATCTTTGGAACAGTTGAAGCAGGAATATGAAAAAACCACTGTCCTGCTGGAACAGGAAAAACGGAAAATGCAGCGTTTGAAAAACCGGCAGGCGTATCTGGAAAGCGGTTCCCGGAAACAGAGGACGCACCGGCTGATTACCCGTGGGGCAGCTATTGAGAGCATTGCACCACAGACAAAGGAGCTATCCGAAGCGGAATTTTATTCCCTCATGGAAAGCATTTTGAATCTGCCGCAGGCGGAGCATTTCATCCGGTCTGCCACAGAGAACCACGCCCGTATTTCCGGGCAGGAGAAAGGCGGTGACTAAGGATAGCACTTTATCATTTTTCAATCGCACAGATCAAGCGCAGCGCCGGTCAGAGCGCCATTGCCAGCGCAGCCTATCGAGCCGGGGAGCGTCTTTACAGCAGCTACTATGGAGAAGTCAGCGACTACACCAAAAAGGGCGGCGTGATCGCTTCGGAAATCATGCTGCCGCCCCATGCGCCGGAAATATATCTTGACCGGGCGACCCTCTGGAATGCTGTGGAGAACTGCGAGAAACATCCAAAAGCACAGCTTGCCTATTCCTTTGATATTGCCATGCAGAATGAATTGACGCTGGAAGAAAACATGGAGCTGGCGAGGAAGTTCGTACAGGAGCAGTTTGTGACAAAAGGCATGATTGCCGACCTTGCTTTTCACAGCCCGGAGAAAGAGGACGGCGGCATCCCTAACCCGCATTTTCATGTGATGACAACCATGCGCCCTTTGAACCCGGATGGCACATGGGGACAAAAACAGCGTCGGGAATATCTTCTTGATGAAGATGGAAACCGAATCCGGGATAAAAACGGCGATTATATGTTTAACGCTGTCCATACAACAGACTGGCATGAGCCGGAAACGCTGGAACACTGGCGGGAGCAGTGGGCGGCTGCCGTTAATACAAAATTTGAGGAAAAAGGGCTGGATGTGCGTATCGACCACCGTTCCTATGTGCGGCAGGGGCTTGACCTGATACCTACTGTCCACGAGGGAGCTAATGTCCGGCAGATGGAAGCAAAGGGCATCCGCACCGAGAAAGGGGAACTGAACCGCTGGATTAAAGCCACCAACCGGCTCATGCAGGATGTGAGGAAGAAGATCAAAGCCCTGTTTGTCTGGATGGCAGAGGTAAAAGAAGAACTTTCCAAACCGCAGACACCGAGCCTTGCCGACCTGTTGATCGCTTATTACAACCAGCGCAACGCAGGGGCATGGAGCAATAAAGCCAGAACCGGAAACTTAAAGCAGTTTGCCGAAGCCGTCAATTATCTGACGGAAAACAAGCTGCTCACATTAGAGGATTTGCAGGAGCGTCTTTCCTCTGTCAGTGAAGAATTTGAAGCGTTAAGCGACTCCATGAAAAAGAAATCTGCCCGGATAAAGGAATTGCAGGAATTGATACGGGAGGGCGAGAATTACCAGCGGCTAAAACCTGTTCATACGGAATTGAACAATATCAAGTTTAAGAAACAGAGGGAGAAATTTGAAACATCCCACGATGCGGAGTTACGGCTGTTTTATGCCGCCCGCCGTATTTTGAAAGAAAAACTGGACGGAAAACCCATTGCCCTGAAAGCATGGAAACAGGAATACGCACAGTTAAAAACAGAGTATGCCGAACTGTCTCCGCAGCACAAGCCACTCCGGGAGGAAGTCATACGGCTACGGCAGGTGCAGAACGCCGTAGATACCGCACTGCGCCGGAGGGAGCAGCCACAGGCAGTACAGAGAAAGAAACATGAGATGGAGCTATGATATAATCGGCAGCTTTACCGCTACCAGTATTTTTATGGAGGGAGCATTTGAATGTATTTGAAGCGGTGAAACAGTCTGTTACCACTCGGCAGGCTGCTTCATTCTATGGAATCCGGGTGGGGAGAAACGGCATGGTCTGCTGTCCATTCCACAATGACCGCACGCCCAGCATGAAAGTGGACAGCCGCTTTTACTGCTTCGGCTGCGGGGCTTCCGGGGATGTGATCGACTTTGCCGCTTTGCTGCATGGATTGGGGAAACGGGAAGCTGCGGTCAGGCTTGCGGAGGACTTCGGCGTTTCCTATGAGAAATCCGGCAATGCGTCGCCAGATAGGAAGCGTCACAACAGGTCACAGCCCCGACAAAAATCAGCGGAGCAGAGATTTCAGGAAACGGAACGGTATTGTTTCCGGGTGCTATGCGATTATCTGCGCCTGCTGGAGCATTGGAAAACAGCACACGCCCCACAGCCGCAGGATGCCATCTGGCATCCTCTTTTTGTGGAAGCGTTGCAGAGGATAAGCTACACAGAATACCTTTTGGATATTTTGTTATACGGAGAAATAGAAGAAAAAGCGGCATTGATCGCCGCACAGGGAAAGGAGGTGTTGCGGCTTGAACAGCGAATTTCAGAGCTTGCCGCCGGAAACGCAGGAAGCGGTCAAAAGGACGATGGACACAATGGAACCGGCGCAGACACCGGCAGAAATCCGGGAAACATTAGAGGGGACGCAGAAAGGCGGCGTGAAGAACAGCATCCGAAACTGCCTGACGGTGTTCCAGCGTGACCCTCTGTTTCGCGGGGCGCTGCGCCTGAACCTTTTGACGGAGCAGATTGACATTGTGAAGCCGCTGGGCTGGGAGCGCACCAGTACCACGCTGACCGACATGGACATGAACTACCTGCTTTTGTATCTGGAAGAAAATTACGGGCTTACCAGCGAGAAAAAGGTGCAGAGCGCCATCAAGATTGTTGCCAATGAAAACCGCTACCATCCAGTCAGGGATTACCTGAACAGCCTGCAATGGGACGGCACAGAGCGCATCCGTTACGCCCTGCATCACTTTCTGGGAGCCGATACGGACGAATACACCTATGAAGCCTTGAAACTGTTCCTGATGGGAGCCATCCGGCGGGTATTCAGACCGGGGAGCAAGTTTGAGGTCATGCTCTGTCTGGTTGGTGGTCAGGGAGCCGGGAAATCTACCTTTTTCCGGCTGCTGGCAGGCAGGGACGAATGGTTTTCAGACGATTTGAAAAAGCTGGACGATGAAAATGTGTACCGCAAGCTGCAAGGGCATTGGATTATCGAGATGTCGGAGATGATTGCCACAGCCAACGCCAAGAGTATTGAGGAAATCAAGTCATTCTTAAGCCGCCAGAAAGAAACCTACAAAGTGCCGTATGAGACACATCCGGCAGACCGGCTGCGGCAATGTGTATTTGGAGGGACGACCAACCGGCAGGACTTTTTGCCCCGTGACCGCACCGGCAACCGGCGCTTTCTCCCCGTGACGGTGTACCCGGAACGGGCGGAGGTTCACATACTGGACGATGAAGCGGCGGCGAGGGCGTATATCGAACAGATGTGGGCGGAAGCCATGACGGTTTATCGCAGTGGGAAGTATAAGCTGTCATTCAGCATGGAAATGAACCGATACCTGAACGCCCACCAGCAGGACTTTATGCAGGAAGACACACAGGCCGGCATGATCTACGCCTATTTGGAGGACTACACCGGCGACAGGGTATGTTCCAAGCAGCTTTATGAGGAAGCGCTGGGGAACTTAAATTCCCCGGCAGACTGGGAGACACGGGCAATCTGCGAGATTATGAATACCGGCATTGCGGGCGGCATCATACAGGGCTGGGTAGCCTACAAAAGCCCGAAGCGGTATAAGAAATACGGTTCTCAAAAAGGCTGGGAGCGTGTCAACCAAGCTCCGCCGGAGGGGGACGGTTTTCAGGAAATCACGGAAGAAGAAGCCCGGCAAATGGAACTTCCATTCTGAAAAGCCACCGGTTGACAGTTTGGTTGACGCTTTGGTTGACAGCCGGTTGACGGGGAAAAGCCTGATATTTGGGGCATTTCTCTCCTTTGTCAACCATGTCAACCAAGAAATCAAAGAAAAAGTAAAAAGTAATAATAGAGCGCCTATGGATTGTTTTCAAAGTCTTTTCTGCCGGTTGACACGGTTTGGTTGACACGGAGACAGTCTGCGGCTGTACACCTGTCTGACATTCCCTTGTCGGGCATATTTCATTTATGGAGGTAACTGCCTATGGCAAAAAGCAAAAACGAGAGCAATAACAAAAACAGCGGCACCCTGCTTACCGAAAAAGACGGCACCCAGTATTTTGTCATGGGGAAAGTCCGTATCAAGGTATCGGAGCATTTCGCACAGGATGGGAAGCCGCTTGACAGCCTGCTGGAAGATGTGATCCAGCACGCTGCCGCCGCTTCCTGAAAAAATACGGAATAACGACTGTCAATCAGCCCACGCTTATGATATACTTGTACCAGCGAGTATTGTATAAGCGTGGGTTGTTTCTTTTAGAAGGAGGATTTTTAACCGTGAAACAACCATACAATACAACGATTTATAACACTGCACTATATTTGAGATTGAGCCGTGACGATGAATTACAGGGGGAAAGCGGCAGTATCCAGACCCAGCGCATGATGCTTAGACAGTATGCCGCAGAGCATGGGCTGACCGTTGTAGACGAGTACATTGACGACGGATGGAGTGGGACAAATTTCGAGCGTCCAAGTTTCCAAAGGATGATTGATGACATCGAAGACGGGAAAATCAACTGCGTTGTCACAAAGGACTTATCCCGTCTGGGAAGAAACTATATCCTGACCGGTCAGTACACGGAAATCTATTTCCCCAGCAAGGGAGTACGCTACATTGCCATCAATGACAATGTGGACACCATCAACGGAGAAAGCGAGCTTGCACCGTTCTTAAACATCCTGAATGAAATGCACGCCCGACAGACCAGCAAAAAGGTCAAGGCTGCCATGCACACAAGATTTGCCAATGGCGCACACTATGGAGCCTATGCACCGCTGGGCTATGTAAAAGACCCGGACAAAAAAGGTCATCTTCTGATCGACCCGGAAACACGCTGGATTGTAGAGAAGATTTTTGACCTTGCTGTACACGGGCGTGGAGCCGCCAGCATTACACGGATTCTGGTGGAGGAAAAAGTACCTACCCCCGGCTGGCTGAACTATGAAAGATACGGGACTTTCGCCAATATCTACGCCGGTGCGCCCGCAGAAAAAGCCTATGCGTGGACGATTGCACAGGTCAAGAGCATTTTGAAAGAGGAAACCTACATCGGTCACAGCGTTCACAACAAGCAGAGCAACATTTCATTCAAGAACAAGAAAAAGGTGCGGAAGCCGCAGGAAGAATGGTATCGTGTGGAAAATACCCACGAAGCCATCATTTCCGAAGAAGTGTTCCAAAAAGTTCAAGAGCTGATTGCAAGCAGACGCAGGAAACGCAGAAACGGTACGACACAGATTTTCGCAGGATTGATAAAATGTGCAGACTGCGGATGGTCTTTAGCCTATGGGGAAAACAAGCAGAACAAAAACCCATACGGGTACTACCATTGCAGCAAGAACGGACAGGGATTACGCCAGTGTTCCATGCACTATATCCGCTATGATGTACTGTATGCCTATGTGCTTGCAAGACTGCAATACTGGTCTATGATGGTACAGAAAGACGAGGACAAGCTGCTGAAACGGCTACTCAATGCCAGCGACAGGGAAAGAAACTCTGCGAAGAAAAAGCAGGCTGCGGAGCTGAAAAAGGCAGAGAAGCGTAAAGCCGAGGTTGACGGGCTGTTTGCTAAAATGTATGAGGACTGGTCTGCCGGACGCATAACCGAGTATAACTTCAATATGCTGTCCGAGAAGTACCAGAACGAGCAAAAGGAGCTTGAAACAAAAATAAGACAGCTTCACGAAATGATGGAAGCCGCCGTACAGACCGCAGCGGATGCTGAAAAGTGGATTGCCCTAATGAAACAGTATGTCAACCCTGTGGAGCTGACCGCCGAACTTCTGAACACTCTAATTGAAAAAGTAACCGTCCACGAAGCTGTCAAGGGCGAGGACGGAAGTCGTGAGCAGGAAGTAGAAATCTACTACCGCTTCATCGGCAAAATCGACTGACCTTTCTTTTTTACCCAACAATATCTTTAATTAAGGGAAACGGGAACAAATCTGCCGGATCTTAGTATACTTGTTGAACTTGCTGAGTATTATGATGTTGAAATGAGAGAGCTCCTGGATGGAGAAAGGAGCCAGACTATGAATAAAGAGATGAAAGAAACTCTGGACAAAGTTGCAGTGTATGAAGAATGGGCGAAACGAAAAGCATTAAAAGCTGGAAATCTTGCATTTGCATCAATGTTTATGATTGGTGTTGTGGCAATTATTATTCAGATGCTATTGACAGTGGATATTCGCTTTGTTTTAGGAGAAACAATAAGCGTTTTAGCAGGAGGAATCCTGTATGCAGCTATTATGGTATACAATGGAATATGGGATAAATGTTTGCCTAAACGTGCTACTATATGGAGAGATTTTCTTACCAGCGTGATATGTGCGGGAATTTTTTCGGTCATCTATGGTGTATGCTTGCTAAAAATGGGAGCTACAGAAACACAGATAACACGATTAACATTAGAGTTTTTAATTGGCATTACTATTGTGGCCTTTATTGTTCTTAGAATCTTGGCATTTATCAATCGGAAAAAGAATCAAAAGTCAGCAAATGACCAGGATGAAAAAGAGACTTTATTATCTAAGATGGAATATATTAAGATTTACAATGCACAAAATATAGTAGAGACAGAACAAATCATGGAAATGTTAAAGCAAAATGGAATAGTAGCTTTTTCGCAGGAATCAGGTGCGAATGTTGCGATGCATGGGGCACCTGGATTTGGAATATATGGGGTGGATATATTTGTAAAAACCGATGATGCAGAGAAGGCGGCAGGGGTGATCAAGGAGATTAATAACCAAGAGAATGAATAAAGAGTAGATAATTTGGTGAATATATGTTAATTTAATTATAGACCGTAGGAAGGCGAGGGTAATGCCTGAATCCAAATATTCTATTTGCGGGTGGGCGACTGTTAAAATAGTCGCCCATTCTTTTGGAATACTCACTACATCTCTATTTTGGGATTAGAGGAGAGAGGGGCAGGAAACTATAATTTACTCTTCCATAGGAATTTAGGTTTTTAGGTCACCATCGGATTTTTCAATTTTGTCAGGAATGCACTTTAAAAACATTTCAAATAGAAGTTTTATTTCTGACGGAACACTGGTCATGGGAGACGTGACGATGGATGATGCAGGTGTTCCACTCCTTACTATCGATGCACGTGATGGCAGCGTGATACAAAGAGTACAGGCGGGGTGGGCAGTTTCTACGGGAGACAAGTAAATATTTATAAAGATCTGCTATTACGAGAACCAATTTGCCTGTATATGCATCTAATTAGTGTAAAACAAAAACGTATATAAATCCGGCCGGATAAAAGGAGAAGACAAAGTTATGACAAAAGATGCATTTATTAAGGAGGTTCGGGATGCAGAAGCCATGCTGTATCATATATCAAAGTCTATTTTGAAGAATGACTCTAAATGAGATTGCAGAGCTTGCTTGAGCGTGGTAAAATATATAATCATATCTGTATTGAATAAAATCTGAAATTGAGTTACTTAAAAAGTGACGTTGATAAAAATCCAAAAGAGAGTAAAGAATGAATGAAATAGGATATCATGGAACCTGTTCAAAACATAAAGACAGTATAGAAAGCAATGGATTTGATCCTGCGAAATGCAACTATCGTGCTGATCATTGGCTGGGACAGGGAGTATATTTTTTTGACGATTATGAGAAAGCATTATGGTGGTCTGCAACAGCTGCTTTGCATAATAACGATTTTGGAAGAGTGATTTTTAAGGCGACTATAGAAGCACCAGATGAAGAAGTATTGGATTTGGATGATAATAAACAATTGGATGCATTTTTCACGGAGGTTATCCAATGCATAGATGAAATAGAAAAAGATTGTTCTGGAAATATGCCTGTATTTGATGATAAAAATTTTCGTGCTCTTTTCTTTGATTATTATAAGCAAAAATTCAGTTGGTGACCTAAAATCTGCATGCTACTATAAATTTATAGAATAAAGTAAAGCAGAAGCCAGAAAATCAGTAAAGGATTTTCTGGCCTTTTTTGTTTTAATAAGAATTTATAAATGAAAAATTGTAAAAAACAAACAAAATTAATGCGCTTAAATTGTCACATACGACAAAATGCACAAAAGCGGTTGACACTGTCATATGTTAAATGTATTATAGTCTACAGAAAGTGTTTTTTTTGAAACAAAAATGAACCGGTTCACTTTTGAAACACTAAGTATTACACACATATTCAGGAGGGTATTTATGAAAGCAAACAAAGTATTAGCTATGACATTAGCTATGGCAATGACAGCTGGTATGCTTGCAGGATGTGGCTCATCAGAAAAAGAAGTAAAAGAAACAAAGAAAGTAGAAGACAGTGCTTCAGAGGGAGAACAGATCACATTAAATTACTGGACCTGGTTCCCGAGTAAAGACCAGATTCAGGAGACTGTTGATGCGTTTGAAAAGGAAAACCCTGACATTAAGATCAACATGACAGTAATGGAGAGTAAGGCATTCCAGGAAAAAGTTCCGCTGGCATTAAGTACAGAGGAAGATATTGATGTTATTGGAGTTCAGCCGTCAGCATTTGCAGAAGAAGTTCAGGATTATCTGGCAAATCTGGATGAATTGATGCCGGAAGCAGCAGGAGAAGACTGGAAAGATGCTTATTCAGAGAAGTGTCTTGAGCAGGGAAACCAGCTGACAGGCGGAGATACAAAGATGCTGGTACTCACAAATTCAGGATCAATGGTCGGATTTTATAATGCAGCTCTCTTAAAAGAAATCGGTGCGGAAGTACCTAAGACATTTGAAGAGTATAAAGCAGTAGCTGAAGCATTTAAAGAAAAATACCCGGACAAATATGTAAGTGTATTTGCAGGAAAAGATTCATGGGTTGTAGATGAAATGATGCTGACAGTTCTTGGACAGCAGGGAGATTACTACAATAAATGGAGATACGATGGAGAACCTGTTGACAGTGAGGAATTTAAAGAGGCAATCAACGGTTTGAAGAAATATTTTGATGAGGGCATCTTCTCAGCAGACGTACTTGACCTGGATTATGCAAGTGCAACAGAAGAATTCACAAATGGAGATGCACTTGTTTATTACATGGGTTCCTGGGAAGCACCATTATTGTCCAAGACATTAAGAGACAAAAACGGAATCGAACTTGAAAATGTTGGTGCTATGGCACTTCCAACAGCAGAAGATGATGGACAGCTTACCGTACGTTCTTATATTGACTCCGGAATCGGTGTGGTTGACTATTCAGAGAAGAAAGAAGCTGCAGCTAAGTTTGTTGCATATATGACATTAGGCGATGGAGCAGATATCTTTGGAAAACAGCTTACAGGAACTTCTGCTAAAAAGGATTTTGCAGTGGATGAATCATTATTTGATACAGAGGAATCCAAAGCTGGATGGGATACCATTGTTGATCTGATCAACACAGCAACCGCAGACAGAAATAACGTTTCTGGTTATTCTGATGTTGAAGGTGCAGCAGTTCAGAGCGTACTGAACGGATCAGTATCCACAGAGAGTGCGTTGGAAGATCTTCAGAAAGAATGGACAAGTGGAAAGTATTAATCAGAACAGATAAATGAAAATCTGATGGCAGCATAAAAGAGGAGGCTTCTGACTGCATGACTGGTATAAAAACAGGCAGAGCAGTTGGAAGCCTTTTTTCTACAGAATTGAGGATATTAAGATGACAGGTAAAAAAACAGGACTGAAGGTGGCTAAAAAGAATAACAGAGCGGGATTTTTATTTCTGCTTCCGTTAATTGTTATTTTTATAGGTTTGTTAGGCTATAGTTTCTACTTCCTGATCTCAAACAGTTTCAGAGATGTAACGATAACATTCCGCAGATCAGAATTTGTTGGTTTAGCAAACTATCAAACAATTTTTAAGGATAAGAGTTTTTGGAAATCACTCTTAAATACCTTTATTTTATCAACAGCTAATATTTTTTGTGGTTTAACTTTTGGATTTATCATAGCAATTATTTTGAATTTTAAAATCAAAGGAAAAAGATTTTTCCATGCATTGTTCTTTATTCCGTCAATGCTTCCAATCGCACTGATGGCAACTGTTTTTGGATCAATGCTTGAGTACAAGAATGGTATTGTAAACCAGATCTTAAGAGGTGTCGGACTTGGCGCACTTGCGCAGAGATGGCTTGCAGATCCGAAACTGGCAATGGGAGCTGTGTGTTCCGTTTCCATTTTCATGATAGGTATCCCGATCATGTATTATACGGCGGATCTGACAACGATCAGCAGAAGTATTCTGGAAGCAGCAACAATCGATGGAGCCGGAATGAAAGACCAGCTGTTACTGATCATTTTTCCGGTTCTGAAAAATACACATAAAACAATCATTCTTTCCATGCTTCTTGGTGGTTTCCGAGAAATGGAACGAGTTTATCTGATGACAGACGGAGGTCCGGGAGGATGTACGGAGATCATCGGAACCTATATCTATCGTGCTACACGTTCAGCAGGATCAAACATCGGACTTGTCTGTGCTGCGGCGATCATTGTATTAATTGTTGCATTTATTATTTCATTTATTCAGTTAAAGCTGACATCAAAGAACGGGTAGGTGTAGAAAATGAAAAAAATAAAGAAGATGAAAGAAAAAGATTTTGAAATGGAACAGGATCTGTTTGCCATTTCAAAAGCGAACAGAAGAGGAATGATCATTTTTCTGGCAGTAATGCTGGCTTTATGGTGTGTGCCGATTTATTCTTTGTTAAAAGACTCTTTAAAAGTACATGGATTAGAAAACTACTGGTATGTTCTTACAAATGAAGTAAATGGCGTACCGTTTTATCAGTATTTTATAAACTCAATTATCAATGCAGTCTTTGCATCTGCGCTTCTGGTGTTGATCTGCTCATTCTCCGGCTTTGCATTTTCAAAGATTGAATTTACAGGAAGAAAATTTATTTACAACCTTGTGTTAATGTGTCTTGCAATTTCAGGACCAATCCTGATCATCCCATTCTTCTATATTTATAAGACAGCACATTTGTATAATACACATGTAGCAATCATTCTTTCGGAATGTCTGATCACAATTCCGTTTGGAGTACTCATGATGAAAAACTTTTTCGACGGACTTCCGACTGAACTGATGGAATCAGCAAATGTGGATGGTGCATCCATTCAGCGCTGTTTCTTCAGTATTTATCTGCCATTGGCAAAACCGGCGATCATCAACCTTGCAGTACTGCAGATTATGTGGTCTTTCCAGGATTTCCTTTTCCCGTTGATGTTCCTTACAAAAGATAAAGCGTATACCACAACAGTTGCGGTAAATGCATTTAAAGGGGCATATGGAATGACTCCGCAGAATCTTGGAAGATACAATGCAGCCCTTGTGTTGATTTCCATTCCAAGTATTCTGATATTTACCTTTGCACAGAAATTTATTGTAAATGGAATTACTTCAGGTGCGGTAAAAGAATAAACACGAAAGGTTTAATTCTATGAATAAAACATTAAAATATATTTCACCAGCGAAATCATTTACAGAGGCGCTGCCTCTTGGAAATGGATCTCTTGGAGCAATGGTTTATGGAGGCGTTCCGGAGGAAAAGATTACTTTAAACTATGATACATTTTGGTCAGGAACAGGGCACCGGGAAGAAAAAGAAGTATCCACAGATACACTTGAGTATGCAAGGAAACTGCTCTTTGAGGAAAAATTCTGGGAAGCTGAGCAGTACATGAAAGAAAATATGCTCGGTTTTTACAATGAATCCTATATGCCTTTGGGAATCCTTAATTATGAGTTTGAAAAGATTGAGGAACCACAGGAATATGTGCGTTCTCTTGATCTGGAAAAGGCAGTACTCACTTCAGAATTTAAAGCGCATGAAACTGTTTATACATCTAGAATGTTTATATCAAATCCGGCAAAAGCACTTGTGATCAGAATTACATCAAATGGACCAGATAAACTGAGTTTAAGAGTCGAGCTTGACAGTAAGGTAGAGCATTTAGCTAAAACTGAAAATAATAATTGTTTACTTATCAGCGGAAATGCACCATCAAATGTTCAGCCCAATTATGTGGAATGTGATCATCCAATCGTTTACGAAGAGAAAAATCCAGGAATGGCATTTTGCTGTTATTTACAGGCTGTTCATATAGGTGGAAGTGCTACAGTAAGTTCCGATAGTTTGAGCATTAAGGATGCTGACGAAATTGTATTCTATCTCACTGCGGCAGATGGCTATAAGGGATATGACCAGAAGATTGAAACAAATCCGGAAGCATGTGAGAAGAACTGTCGTGATCAGATCAGGATATTAAACTCGAAAACATATGATGAACTTGAGAAAGAACATATAAAGGATTATCAATCTGTTTATAAAGATGTGTCACTTGAATTGGACGGAGAAGAATATGATCTGCCGACAGACGAACGTCTGAGACGGGTTCAAAATGGAAAACAGGATCTGGGATTATCCTGTCTGTTTTTCCACTATAATCGATATCTTATGATCGCCAGTTCAAGAAAAGGTACGCAGCCGGCTAACCTGCAGGGAATCTGGAGTGAAAGCATCAGGCCTGTGTGGAGCAGCAACTGGACGACGAACATTAATACAGAAATGAATTACTGGCTCAATGGCCCGTGTAATTTGATTGAGAGTTTTGAACCATTTGTTGATTTTGTAGAAGAGCTGAGTCATGCGGGAGAAGAAACTGCAAAGAAACAGTGCCATTGTTCCGGATGGACAGCAAACCATAATGTGGATATCTGGAGACAGACCGGTCCTGTAGATGGTGAGCCTAAGTATGCATACTGGCCAA
Source organism: Ruminococcus sp. AF17-22AC (assembly GCF_003460065.1). Lineage (NCBI taxonomy): Bacteria > Bacillati > Bacillota > Clostridia > Eubacteriales > Oscillospiraceae > Ruminococcus > Ruminococcus sp. AF17-22AC. The sequence goes on along the minus strand of NZ_QRXT01000008.1, from coordinate 88,460 downwards.
TGGGTGGTGTTTGGCTGTGTTCGCAGAGTTATGAATATTTTAGATATTCTGAAGATCTGAAAACTTTAAAGAATAAAATATATCCGTCACTGAGAGGGTCTGTGCTCTTTTGCCTTGACTGGATGCAGCAGAGAGAAGATGGACTCTATTATACGGCACCGTCTACTTCACCTGAGAACACATTTGAAGATGATGAAGGACACTCCTGCGGCGTAAGCTATATGACCACAATGGATCTGGCAATCATAAAAGAGTTATTTGCAAATTATTTAGCGGCAGCGGATGTATTAGGAATCGAAGAAGATTTGATCAAACTGGTGAAAGAACGCAGCAAACTGCTTCCTGGTTATCAGATTGGAAAAACAGGAATGATTCAGGAATGGATCAAAGATTTTGAAAAGTCAGATGTTGGACACAGACATTTTTCACCTGTATTTGGATTCCATCCGGGGCATTCAATCAAGAAAACCGATACAGAATTAGTACAGGCATGTCAGAATTTTATAGAAGAAAAAGCTGAAAATTTCAAACAGCAGATTGGATGGAGCTGTGCATGGCTAATTAATTTATGGGCAAGATTAGGTGATGGCACAAAGGCGAATCACTACTATGAAGAGCTTCTTCGCCAGTCAGTTTATGACAATTTATTTGATCTTCATCCACCATTAGGTGAAACGGAGGGAGAACGAGAAGTATTCCAGATTGATGGAAACTTTGGAAGTGCAAGCGGCGTTGCCGAAATGCTGATTAGCAGCGAGAAAGGCAAAATTACGATTCTTCCGGCGCTGCCAGACAGCTGGAAAAATGGAAAAGTAAGGGGACTCTTAGCAGCAGGCGCTATTGAAGTGGATATCACATGGAAAGACAGAAAACCTGTCAGTGTATCTCTGCGATCTTCTTCAGATCAGAATGTAAGCCTTTTCTATAGAAACAGGAAACTGGCTGAACAGATAGAATTAAAAAAACAGGAACAACAAATCATAAACTTGTGTTCCTGCTAATAAATTAAATCATACTAATTGTCGGATACTTTCTTTATAATGCATGGTTGGTTTATGCATGATAGTCTTTGGATAATCAGAGTAATCGCCACAGATTCGTTTGTAAAGAAGTTTGCCAGCTTCTGTTCCCATAAGGTTGGTGGGCTGCTCTGCAAAAGATAGCGGTGGGTTAACCACATTTGCAAGAGGAAAGTTATCGAATCCAATGACAGAGATATCCTCCGGTATCTTTAAACGTAAATAGTTGATTGCAAGGTAAGCACCAATGGTCATATCATAATTACTTATGAATATGGCTGTTGGTCTTTTTTTGAGTTTACATAGACGGAGCATGGCCTCATAGCCGCCATCTATACTGTAGTCTCCGCATTGAATATAATCATCACAGAGTGTTAAACCAGCCTCTGTCATAGCCTTTTTGTAGCCGTTGAGACGCCCAACACTGGTGTAATGATTTGGGCTTCCGGTTATGATAGCAATATCCTTATGTCCCAGATCAATTAAACGCTGAGTAGATTCAAATCCAGCAAGTTCATTGTCAAGGACGATGCAGTCGGTTGCGTGATCTTTGATTTCCTGGTCAAGGAGAATCAATGGGATATTGCTTTTCTGAATCATTTCGATTTGTTTGCCATCAGAGGCATATGGAATCAGTACGATTCCATCAACCATACGATCGATAAGATATTGTGTTTTACGCAATTCCATTTCGGCATTGTTATGGCATTCGCATACGATAACACTGTATCCTAAAGGTAATAATGTGGATTCAATAGATGAGATCATAGAAGTACAAAATGTGGAATCAAGCATTGGCAGCAGGATGGCAACGGAGAATGATTTGGCATTGCGCAGTCCTTTAGCTATATTATTTGGGTGAAAATCAAGTTCTTTGATTGCTTCTTCTATTGCCAGACGTGTGCTTTCTTTTACTGTCTTGCCATTAATGTACTTGGAAACAGTACCTACAGAAAGTCCGGCACGAGCTGCAACATCGCGTATTGTTGAGGCCATAATAACGCCTCCCTTCTTAATATGATTGTATTATAAAAATATTAGCATAATTATAGGAATTATTCAATGTTGTTAAAGGTGTATATATTCCTTAATGAATCCTTTGATCCCTGTTCGCTCCGTTCACAACAGCCTGGTCAAAATCCATTCCACTTGCTGTAAACTGTCAGGAATGCTATATTATAGAAATAACGTAACTATTCAGAAGGTAGTATCCCGCGAGGCGTTTTGGCATGTTTTTTGCCAAAATCCCGAGACATATAAGGCAAAATGCCATCGCCGAAGGTGATTTGGAATGCATTTTGACTCGTAACTGTGAGGGTACTGAACAGTTACGAAATAACTGTCATACTGTACAGTTGTATCAAAAATAAACTCTATGGGAAAGACAGTGAAAAAATGATACCGCCTGTAAGAATACACGGACGGAAATGGGATGTGGAGGCATGGAGTATGTTTAAAGAAATTAGAGATGAACGGGCTTTCAACGGGATTTTAAATCAGATTATAGAGAACATTCAGAATGGCAGTCTCAAAGCGGGCGATGCCCTTCCAGCGGAGCGAACAATGGCGGAGATCATGGGAGTGTCCAGACCGGCAGTCAGAGAAGTTTTGAGAGCACTGGAACTGTTGGGAATAGTCAAGCCGGTGCCGGGAGGCGGGAATTATATTACGGAGGATCTGGATACCTGGCTGATCGAACCCTTATCCATACTTTTTAAATTAAATAATGGATATCTGCGCCAGAATCAGCAGTTCCGTGCGGCACTGGAGAGAGAAGCGGCAATTCTTGCAGCGCGAAAGTGCACACCGTTGGATGCAGCAGAATTATGGGTGATTCTTGCACGGCTGGACGCCGCAGAAGATGAAAAGATACGAGGTGAACTGGATCGCGAACTTCATAAGAAGATTGCAAAGATCGCAGATAACCCGATGGTTTACAGTGTCCTTGCGGCAGCGGATCAGCTTACTGAGAGTATTGTTTCCGGGACGAGAGACTACATTATGAAAAAGAATAATTCTGCCAGAGAGGTTGATGACCAGCATCATCGGCTTGTTGAGGCGATCATCAACGGAGATGCAGAACAGGCGGAACGATGTATGTCCGAACATATGGATACGATTGAACGTTATATGGAAGAAATGCAAAAAAAATTCTGAGAAATTTTGGTCATTTTTACAGGATGAATTGATATGATCTCTATTGTATTTTGGTAATACCAGTGGTATAATCAAAATACAAATTGGTAATGCCAATAAATAAAACAGGCAATACCAGAAAGAGAGGCGAAACAATGGGATATGTGAAATGGTCATATGAGACACTGAATCATTTTTGCGGAGACGTATTCAAGGCGTTTGGTTTTTCAGAGGAAGAAAGCAATCAGATCAAGGATGTACTTCTTACGGCTGATCTTTATGGAATTGAAAGTCATGGTATGCAGAGAATGGTGCGTTATCATAAGGGAATCGAAAAGGGAACGATCCATCCGCAGGCAAAGCCTGAAATTGTATTTGAAACACCGATATCTGCAGTGATTGATGGTCATAATGGAATGGGACAGCTTATTTCCGTTTATGCAATGAAAAAAGCAATCGAAAAAGCCAAAAAAACCGGAGTTGGAATTGTAACTGTCCGTGAGTCCAATCATTTCGGTATCGCCGGATATTATGCAAAGATGGCGTGCGATGAGGGACTTCTGGGAATGGCCTGTACAAATTCAGAGGCTATTATGGTTCCTACGTTTGGCAAAAAAGCCATGCTTGGATCAAACCCAATCGCAGTAGCTATGCCGGCAGATCCGTATCCGTTTTTCTTTGACTCTTCTACCACGGTAGTTACAAGAGGAAAACTCGAAATGTACAACAAAATGGAGAAACCGCTTCCGAATGGATGGGCGCTGGACAAAGATGGTCATGCAAGTACAGATGCACCGGATGTCCTTTCCAATATTGTTGCAAAGAAGGGCGGTGGAATCATGCCTCTTGGTGGAAATGAAGAGGTTACAGGAAGCCACAAGGGATATGGATATGGTATGCTGTGTGAACTATTCAGTTCCATTCTTTCTATGGGTGTTACTTCGGATCATTGTTGCACATTCCCGGATAAAACAGGAATCTGCCATGGATTTATGGCAATCGATCCGGCTGCATTTGGTGATCCTCAGGCAATCCGCAGACACTTTTCAGAATACCTGGAAGCTTTGAGAGAAAGTCCGAAGGCAGAAGGTAAAGATCGTATTTATACACATGGTGAAAAAGAAGTTTTTGCAGAAAAAGACAGAAGAGAGCATGGATTACCTGTAAACGATAATACGATGGTCGAACTTGCTAATCTGTGTGGATATCTCAAACTCGACTTTGATAAATATTTTGACGGATATGAGCTTCCAAAAGAAAGCAAATTCTTTACCGGTAATTATTAATAGATTAGAAGATTGCTGTGAACGGAGTGAACAGCAACAATAGAAGAGTCGAATGATACGTTTTCACAAAATTTAAGATATCAGGGAGGATAATAGAAATGGATTATGCAAAAGAATCTTTAAGATTGCATGGAGAATGGAAAGGTAAGATTGAAGTTGTAACAAGAGTACCTGTAGAAAATAAGGATGATCTGTCTCTTGCCTATACACCAGGTGTTGCACAGCCTTGTCTCGAAATCCAGAAGGATGTGGATAAATCTTATGATCTTACCAGAAGATGGAACATGTGTCTGGTAGTAACTGACGGCTCAGCTGTTCTTGGACTTGGAAACATCGGACCAGAGGCCGGAATGCCGGTAATGGAAGGAAAATGTGTACTTTTCAAGGCGTTTGGCGATGTAGATGCATTCCCTCTTTGCATCAAGAGCAATGATGTGGATGAGATCGTTAATACAATTTATCTGATCTCCGGTTCTTTTGGCGGAGTAAATCTGGAAGATATTTCTGCTCCGAGATGTTTTGAGATTGAGAAAAAACTGAAAGAAAAATGTGATATTCCGATCTTCCATGATGACCAGCACGGTACAGCTATCATCACTCTTGCTGGTCTGACCAATGCACTGAAGGTTGTAGGAAAGAAAAAAGAAGATGTTCGTATCGTTATGAACGGAGCAGGAGCTGCTGCAATCTCTATTGCACGTCTCCTTCTGACAGCAGGATTCAAAGATATCACTCTCTGCGACAGAAAGGGTGCAATCTACGAGGGACGGCCGGAAGGCATGAATCCGGTCAAAGATGAAATGGCTAAAGTTACTAACCTGGCTAAAAAATCCGGTTCTCTTGCAGATATGCTGGTTGGCGCAGATGTATTTATCGGTGTTTCTGCACCGGGCGCTGTTACAACAGAGATGGTTAAGACCATGAACAGAGATGCAGTTGTTTTTGCATGTGCGAACCCGATTCCGGAGATCTTCCCGGATGACGCAAAGGCAGGCGGAGCAAAAGTTGTTTCCACAGGAAGAAGTGATTTCCCGAACCAGATCAACAACGTACTTGCTTTCCCGGGAATCTTCCGTGGTGCATTTGATGTGAGAGCAAAAGAAATCAATGACGAAATGAAGTTGGCAGCGTCTGAAGCACTTGCAAATCTGATCACAGATGAGGAACTTTCTCCGGAATATATCATTCCGAAGGCATTCGATAAGCGAGTAGGACCAGCGGTAGCCAAAGCGGTTGCTGAGGCAGCAAAGAGAACCGGTGTAGCTCGTATTTAATAATCAAGATATATGCAGAATGATTTTATTGATGGAGCTCTTGGAACGAAAGAAGCCGTCGCAATTGTTCCTAAAGTAGAAGAGAAAATCAGAAATTTCAAAGGAACAGTTTTTTTACACGAGATATGCAGGAAACTGCACTGAAGGCCATGAAAGCGTGCCAGATAGATATTGTTGGATGAACGGATTACAAAAAGATATGGAATAAGGTAAAGCAGAAGCCAGAAAATCAGTAAAGGATTTTCTGGCCTTTTTGTTAGCATAAGAATTTTTTATGAGAACTTATCGTCATCCTGATGCATCTAATCAGTGTAAAAGAAAAAAGCAAACACGTGTAGTAATCCGGCCGGACAAAAGGAGAAGACAAAGTTATGACAAAAGATGCATTTATTAGGGAGGTTCGGGATGCAGAAGCCATGCTGTATCATATATCAAAGTCCATTCTGAAGAATGACTCTGATTGTGGGGATGCTGTGCAGGAAACAATTCTTAAGGCATATGAAAAACTTCCTACATTAAAAAATGGTGCCCTGATTATCAGAAACAGCTTCCCACAACTGGTTGATATAGATAACCTGCAGGCGGTACATTTTGGGAACATTGACCAGTGGCTTGAAGTGCGGGAGTAGAACTATGTTAAGCATGTATTGGGAAAAATGGAAGAGGCAGTTTATTACCCACCTGTTTATTTTGATAATCGTTATGAGGATGAATGGATTACAGACAAACAGTCTGTTGAGATTATTCGAGACGTGGACAAATCTGATGTAGTAAGTGCACATCTGATTGAAAGCCCAGTTCTTGGTCCTATTTCACCCAAAGAATTGTCAGGGGGCGTAAAGACAGTCCTATTGATGCTATTTGATGAGACAGGAAGAATTTTTAATGCATGTATAAGATATATTCTGATGAAAATGTTTTGCCGATAAAGCCGGAAAAAATAATTGTTGAAGATTCAAATTCAGGGTATGATTTTTTTCATTCGGTAAGTGAAGATCAGGCTTCGGAAGAATATATTGAGAGCAGTGAATTCTTCAGCTGGGAGAGATACTTTACCAAGTTATTGATTGAGCAAACCGAAGGTACTTATCTGAAATATAAAAAGTCCAGATTGAATAAGTTTTATCTCCATGAAAAGAATAAAGACACTATTTTAAAAAGTATCAAGGGAATAAAATTTAAAAATTATTAAAAATGGGAAAATTCGGGCCAAATCAGTTGGAAAATGCCTTTTCCATGATACTCAGACTTTCCTCAGGAGTCAGTGGATTGTATATATCTTAATATTGTTGTGGTGTTGTGTAGAAGATGACTGCGAGAGGAGTAAGTTGTCTGGAGGTCAACGAAAATATAGGTTCCGAATGACTATGGAAAGGATAAGCTGTGTGGAGACCAATCAAAATTGTGGTGCTAGATGACCTGGTAAAGAGTAAGTCTGCTGGAAACCAACATGATTTAGATAAAATGGTTGGCCAGTGATAGAGCAAGTATCTTGCAGGTCATTGAAGGTAATAAAATTGGATGGTTTGTATATGAGCAACACCAATTTAAGCCAATAAAATGAATATATAATGGACCCTATAATTAAAATGATTTTACAAAAAAAATCAGGAAAATATGATAGAAAAAACTGTTATTGTGAGAATTAATTGCGGATGAAGTGAAGATATTTGTTAGCTTTATAAAATATACATGTTATAATGGAACTATCTTAAATAATAAGCAAGGGAGCATGTAATATGAACAGTATTTTTCACAGAATCAGTGTAAGAAAATATGAAGATAGACCAGTAGAAACGGAAAAAATCATGGAGATTCTGAAGGCGGGAATGCAGGCACCAAGTGCATGTAACCAGCAGCCGTGGAAATTTTTGTGGTGACCGATAAAGAAAAAATCCAGAAATTATCCAAAGTAACTCCATACACCGGATGTGCAGCAGGGGCACCTGTAGTTATTGTTCCTGTATATCATACAGAAGGACTTGTTGCACCATCTTTTGCGCAAATTGATATGGCGATTGCACAGCAGAATATCTGGCTGGAAACAGATGCGCTGGGCCTCGGAGGAGTATGGTTTGGTATCGCACCGATGGAGGATCGAATGGAAGAAGTCCACAGATTTCTGGAGCTTCCGGAAAATGTGAAGGTATTTTCTATGTTTGCACTGGGCTATCCGGCAGAGACAAGACCTCAGCAGAACCGATTTGCGCCTGAAAGAATACATTTCATTGAGAAATAAAAACTAATACGGATAAGAAGGAAAGAATAAAAATGGAATTATTTGATGTTATAGACAGCAAGGGTAATCCAACAGGACAGATTGTATCAAGGGAAAAAGCGCATGCAGAGGGAATTCCGCACAGAACAGCTCATATATGGATCATCCGTGAAAAAGAAGGCAGAGTGCAGATTCTCTTACAGAAACGATCACAGAATAAGGATTCCTTTCCGGGAAAATTTGATACTTCTTCAGCCGGACATATTCAGGCAGGAGATGAACCATTGGAATCTGCACTTCGGGAACTGAAGGAAGAACTGGGAATCAGTGCAGTACCGGAACAGCTGCATTTTGCCGGAACCTTCCCAATATCTTTTGCCAGAGAATTTCACGGGAAAATGTTCCGCGATGAAGAAATTGCTTTTGTTTATATCTACAAAGAATCTGTAAATACAGATGAACTTGTACTTCAGACGGAAGAAGTAGAGAGCGTTCAGTGGTTTGACCTGGAGGAAGTCTGTGAAAAATGCGAAAAATACAGAGATATCTTCTGCGTACCCACCGGAGGCCTGGAAGTGGTGCGGAAATATCTGGATAAGGTAAAAACTGCATGAAAGATGGAAACCGTGCGGAGAGTAAGTCAAATGAAAGTCCGTGTAAATTGGATGCTCCAGACATGAGAAAATCCAGTTACTCCCGCAGACGAATATTTCTTCCTTTTTTGGTTAGAATCCCCTCTTTTTCCAGATTTTTCAGCTCTCTGGTCATGGCACTTCTGTCCACGGTAAGATATTGAGCCAGTGCGGTATAAGACATAGGAATCTGTACGCTATGGCTGTGAGTCTGGCTGGAAAGGTTGTTCAGATATGCCAGTAATTTTTTTTTGGTCGTGGTTCTGGATAATACATAAATCCGTTCCATTTGCTGCCTGGACTGCATAGCCGCCATCTGCAGCAGATTGCTGACCATCTGACTGTGATGGTGGCATGCTTTTTCACATCTTTTGATCACATGATCATAATCAATGAACATTACCTTTGTTTCTTCTTCGGCGGTCACATAATAATGCTGAGAGTCTGCCGGGAGAAGAAACGGTTCTCCAAAAACAGCATCTTTCTTAAGCTCATCGATCATATATTCATTTCCTTCTTCGTCGCAGCAGTAAAGAATTGCTCTGCCATAAAGAATCAGGCCGATCTTGTTCATAGAACGGGAATATTCCATGATCGTCTCTCCATTTCGGAAAATATCTTCTCTTGCATGAAAACAGACGCGCATTCGTTCCTGCTCTTCAGGAAGAATATCCGTAAAAAGTGTAATATGTTTTTCCATCATGTTTCCCCCTTTTTCCAGATTATAACATATTTTTTCAGGCAGATCATTAATTTGTGACTTTTGCAACAGAAATTCCTGCGCCATTCTGTTATTCTTTTAACAAAGTTATGAATTACAACAAAGTTACAGAATACAGGAAACAAAGACTATAAAACAAATAAAAGTAAAACAATAAAACTAAACCAGCACAAGTAAACAGAAAAAACGGAAACTTAATTATTCAATCTAAGAGAAACGGAGGAAATTATATGAAAATCACAGATACCATCAAATACGTAGGTGTAAACGATCACCGCATTGATCTTTTTGAAGGACAGTACAAAGTCCCGGGTGGAATGTCTTATAATTCTTATGTGATCCTGGACGAAAAAATTGCGGTTATGGATACTGTAGATGCAGATTTTACTCACCAGTGGCTTGACAATATCCAGCAGGTTCTGGATGGCCGTAAACCGGATTATCTGATTGTACAGCACATGGAACCTGATCATGCCGCCAATGTTGCAAATTTCCTGAAAGTATATCCGGATACTACAGTAGTTGCTACAGGTAAAGCGTTTAGCATGATCCGAAACTTTTTTGAACTGGATCTGGAAGGAAAGAAAATAGAAGCGGAAAACGGCAGTACACTTTCTCTCGGATATCATCAGCTTACTTTCGTATTTGCACCGATGGTTCACTGGCCGGAAGTTATGGTTACTTATGACAGCACAGAAAAGGTTCTTTTTTCCGCAGATGGCTTTGGAAAGTTCGGAGCGCTGGATGTGGAAGAACCATGGGATGACGAGGCAAGAAGATATTTTATCGGTATCGTAGGAAAATACGGTGCACAGGTACAGAAACTTCTCAAAGTAGCGGCCACTCTCGATATTCAGAAAATCTGTCCGCTTCATGGACCTGTTCTTACAGAAGATCTCGGACATTATATCGGGCTTTATGATACATGGTCTTCCTATATGCCGGAAGATGACGGAATTGTGATTGCCTATACTTCCGTATATGGACACACCAGAATGGCAGTTTCTCTTCTTGCTGAAAAATTAAAAGCAAAAGGATGTCCAAGGGTTCTGGTTTATGATCTTGCAAGAGATGATATGTCCCAGGCATTGAGTGATGCTTTCCGCTATTCAAAACTGATCCTGGCAACCACAACTTACAATGCAAGTATCTATCCGTTTATGAATGATTTTATTACCCGACTGGTAGAACACAATTACCAGAATCGTACCGTCGGCCTCATTGAAAATGGTTCATGGGCACCTCTGGCAGCAAAAATTATGAAAGAAATGATGTCTAAGTGCAAAAAAATCGACTGGCTGAAAAACTCTGTACACATCTGGTCTGCTGTAAAGGAAGAAAACCGTAAACAGATCGATGATATGACAGATGAACTCTGCAAAGAATATATTGCAAAAGATGATACTCTTGCAAACAAAAATGACATGACTGCGCTTTTCCGCATCGGTTATGGCCTTTATGTAGTTACCTCCAACGATGGAAGAAAAGATAACGGTCTTATTGTAAATACAGTTACGCAGCTGACGGACAATCCATATCGCGTAGCTGTAAATATCAACAAGGCAAATTATTCTCATCATGTAATCCGGCAGACGGGTGTTCTCAATGTAAACTGTCTGTCTGTAGATGCGCCATTCTCTGTTTTTCAGCAGTTTGGCTTCCAGTCCGGCAGAACCGTCGATAAATTTGCAGGTCAGAAGATCAACCGTTCCGGAAACGGACTTGTATTTCTGGATAAATATATCAATGCATTCATGTCACTGAAAGTAGAACAGTATGTCGACCTTGGTACGCATGGAATGTTCATCTGCAGCGTTACAGAAGCGCGTGTTATGAGTGATCAGGATACCATGACTTATACGTACTATCAGCAGAATGTAAAACCGAAGCCGGAAACAGAAGGTAAAAAAGGTTTTGTCTGCAAAGTCTGCGGCTATGTCTACGAAGGCGATGAACTTCCGGAAGACATCATTTGCCCGCTGTGCAAGCATGGAGCTGTGGATTTTGAACCGATACAGTAAAACTAAATAAAACGCAGATGTTCTTTAAACAGCTCCTGATACAATGCTTCCGCAGTCCAGAAGATATTGTGTGGGGTAATGATAGCTTTTAATGGAATAGATGCTGCGCCGGTCTGCTTATAGTCGGCGAGAAAGGCATCCATCTGTGTGGAGTCGGTCCCGGAGAATACCATCATTCCGAGTGGGAAATCCGGGCCGATATAATTTGTTTTTTCTTTGTGAAAGCCCTGGATTCCGGCAAGAAAGCCAAGCTTCTGCCCATAATTTATCCGGGAAATTTCTTTTACCTGCATTCCGTTTTTCAGGGCAGTACTGCGAACCGCTCTGAGTTTTTCTGTTTCGAGTCCGAAAGTTAATATAATCTGTGCCATTTTTCTACCTTTCTAAATCAGTTTTAGAGCCCATTCTGATACACGTCATTGATCACGCTCTGGGCCTGTTCCAGTTCTTTTTTCTGAATGATCGCATTTCGGTCACTTAAGATCGCAAGCATTTCATCTATGAGGTCTTCAATCCGCGGATTGCTTATTCGATAGAGATATCCGAGCATCCGGGTGGCAGTATAATCTGTATTCATATTTTTGTATGCAATCTCTGCACAAAGTTCTTTGGGATATCCTTTGCTGAGTAAAATTTTATATAATTCATCAGTACGTTCTGATGCCATGATCTGTCACTCCTCTATAGTATTTCCATTTCGTGTTTTTATGTATCTTGATTATAGCAACAAATAAATCGAATGGCTATTCCATTTTCGGAAAAGTAAAAGCCTTACAAAATTTCTTGACTTTCGAAATATTTGAACGGATAATCTTCTAGAGAAGGAATTTGAATATCATTTTGGAGGGTGAAGGAAATGTATACAGCATCGAAAGAACGATATACACAGATGGAGTATAAGCGCTGCGGAGACAGCGGCTTAATGCTTCCGAAGGTGTCTCTGGGACTGTGGCACAATTTTGGTGACACAGCGAATTTTGAGAATATGAAAAAGCTTTGTTTCACTGCATTTGACAATGGTATCACACAGTTTGACCTTGCAAATAATTACGGACCGGAGCCGGGAAGTGCCGAGAAAAACTTCGGCCGTATTCTGAAAGAGGATCTTGGAGTTTACCGAGATGAGCTGATCATTACAACAAAAGCAGGATATGATATGTGGGAGGGCCCTTACGGGAACTGGGGAAGCCGCAAATATCTTCTTGCAAGTCTTGACCAGAGCCTGAAACGAATGGGACTGGAATACGTCGATATTTTTTATCATCACAGAATGGATCCGGAAACTCCTCTTGAAGAGACAATGGGAGCGCTGGCAAGCGCAGTGCAGAGTGGAAAAGCAATCTATGTCGGTCTTTCCAACTATGACGGCCCTACACTGGAAAAAGCAGCTGCAATCCTCAAAGAGCTGCATTGTCCGTTTGTAATTAACCAGAACCGCTATTCTATTTTTGACAGAACTGTAGAAAAAAATGGATTAAAAGATATGGCGGGCAAACTGAAAAAAGGTCTGATCACATTCAGTCCTCTTGCACAGGGACAGCTGACGGACCGCTATCTTCATGGTATTCCGGAAGACAGCCGAATCCGTACAGATGGAAGATTTTTAAAAGAAAGTACACTGGATGAGCACAGGCTGGATCAGATTCGTAAGCTGAATGATCTGGCAGCGCAGCGAGGTGAGAAACTTGCCGACATGGCACTCGGATGGTTGCTTCATCACGACGAAGTTACAAGTGTACTGATCGGTGCATCAAAACCGCAGCAGATTCTTGACAATGTAAAAGCAATCAGCTGTGCACCATTTACAGAAGAAGAACTGAAACTGATTGATGAGATTTCAGCGTAATTATTTAATACGCTGTAGAAGATATAACAGAAGTATAGCAAGGCTGTCGTACTAAGTGCGGCAGCCTTTTTTGCGGTGCGCCCGGTGGCGCGTCCGCTGATTCAAAGTAGGTGCCGGACAGGTCGCAAATGTTCAGTATTATATAAGCGGAGAGGGCACGAATGGAATCTGACCAAAAGTCCACGTGATGTTTGATGGATATCATGATGTCGGTGAAGCTTTTATTTTGATTTTTCTTCCAGAAAATCGTACGCGAACTGTGCGTACATAGCGGCTCCGCGTTTTAAGACACTTTCATCTACGGTATAGTGATCGTTGTGATTTTTGGCGGTGATACCGAGAGATTTATTCTGGCTTCCGACCAGCCCAAAGACACCCGGAACCTTTTCCATATAGTAGGCGAAGTCTTCACTGATCATCATTTTCGGGAATGGTTTCAGACAATCAGAACCGTACATTTTGGTAGCGGCATTTCTTGCAATCTGTACCAGATCTTCATGCTCATTAATGATAGGAGCCGGAAAATATTCAAAAGTCAGAGTAGCCTTTGCTCCCATGGAAACAGCTGTATTTTCAGCGATTCTGCGGAGCAGAGGCTCCGTTTTTTTGCGCATTTCAGGGGAATGGGTACGCGTAGTTCCCTCCAGAATGACCTTATCAGCAAGAATATTAAAGCGCTGTCCGCCTTCTATCTTACCGACGGTGACAACCAGTGGATTCAGAGGATCATTCATACGGGAAACGATTGCCTGAATTTCTGTGATGATATAAGCGGCAGTCAAAATCGCATCGGCACCCTGATGCGGGGTGGAACCATGAGAAGAAACACCCTCGATTTCAATTCGGAAATTGTCACAGCTGGCCATACGTGGGCCAGATTCAAAATTCATATAAGGTGCATCCAGATCTCCCCAGATATGTGTGCCGTAAATGGCATCTACATCGTCCAGAAAACCATGCTCGACATAGTACTGTGCACCGAGGCAGGATTCTTCTGCAGCCTGAAAGATGATCTTTACATTTCCTTTCAGGTCTTCTTTTTTTGCCATCAGCATACGGATTCCGCCCAGAAGCATGGCAATATGGCAGTCGTGTCCACAGGCGTGCATGACACCTGGATTCTGACTGCAAAAAGCAAGTCCGGTGTGTTCATCAACGGGAAGTTCATCGATATCTGCACGAAGAGCGACTGTCTTGCTCTCAGGGGTAGCTTTGCCTCCCTCGATCATCGCCCAGAGACCGTTATAATCCGGATAATAGTGAGGAGTCAGCCCCATTTCTTCAAGAAGTTTTCCAATCTGCCCGGTGGTATTTTTTTCCTCAAAAGAAAGCTCCGGATGCGCATGAAAATAACGCCTCTGCTCGATGATCCAGTTCTCGTTTTGTTCTGCCAGATTCTTAAAATTCATGTCGATCTTCTCCCATGCAAGTACATTTTCTGGATTTATAGTAGCCGAAAGAGCAGAAGCTGTCAATGGAAATCCGAAACTCCCATTTGCAATCCCCTTTCTGGGATGCTATGATAAGCACCAGAAGCATGACTGGGAAATTCGCCAGAAATACAATATAAAAATTCAATACAAAGTTTAACAGGAAATTTAATACAAAATTCAACAGGGAGACAAAGAAATGGAATACTGGGATATATATGATAGAGATAAGAAACCGACGGGCCGCACAATGAAACGCAACGACTGGTGTCTGAAGGACGGGGAGTACCATCTGACAGTACTTGGGGTGGTGGCGCGTCCGGATCACAAATTTCTGATCACGAAACGAGTCATGACGAAAGCATGGGCACCGGGATGCTGGGAGGTTTCTGGTGGGGCCGCGCAGGCTGGTGAGGAGTCACGCGAGGCTGTTCTTCGCGAAGTAAAAGAAGAGACCGGCCTTGATGCACGGGATGCCGACGGCGGTTATTTGTTTACTTACAAACGTGAAAATCCGGGCGAGGGAGATAACTATTTCGTCGATGTATATCGCTTTATCATGGACGTTAAAGACGAAGATCTGCACCTGCAGGAAGCAGAAACAGATGGCTATATGTTTGCAACTCTGGAGGAGATCAAAGCCTTTGCAGCAGAGGATAAATTCCTTCATTATGACAGTATCAAACAGGCCTTTGAATTCTGATAAAGCTGTCGTATCAAACATGGCAAAACGCGATAAAAGCAAGTACAATCTAGTCGATATCTTTTAATACAAAACTATTTTTGTGATAGTCCAGAAGCCCTTCTTTTTTCATTTTACCGAGTTCCTTTGACAGAGCGCTGCGATCCAGACTGAGGTAATCTGCAAGCTGCTGGCGGTTCAGCGGAATGTCGATGTAACGGCTTTTCTGCAGTCCTGCCTGATAGGAAAGATAGGAGAGCAGACGATCGCGGATCTTCTTGGAAGAGGTGTGCAGGATGCGGCGTGAGAGCAGCAGGTTTTTGCGTGCGCTGATTATCGTCATATTGTGGATCAGATGCGAATATTCACCTTTTCCGGAGGCAGAAAGCCTGAAAAGCTCAGGTACATTCAGAAAGAGGATTTCTGCTTCTTCCATTGCGATGACATCGACCATCATCGGTTCGTCGGGAATACAGGCATAAGCTTCTGCAAATACTTCCCCGGCGCGTGCAAGACTTATGATATTTTTGTTGCCCCACAGGTCATTGTTTTCAATCTGGACAGTACCGTATAATACGATTCCTACATCAGTGACAGGAGTTCCCGCAAGATAAACCGGGGCTCCTTTTTTATATTTTTTTGTAAAAGTTTTCAGTCCGTACAGAAGGTTTTCCGTCGCGGAGGGGGAGCACCCCTGAAACAGTGCTGTGCGGGAAATCAGTTCATAATCCATAACAATTCTCCGTTTTTGCTTATTTTGTGGTTATAACCACGGATTTTTCCTTGTTAGTTTAGTATTCTTTGGGTGTAAGGTCAAGGCACAAAAAGAAAAAGAGTAAGAAGAAACCAAAAAATAACAAAAACAGGAGGATATTTTATGATCAGAAGAATTATTCACATAGACGAAGAAAAATGCAACGGGTGTGGAGCGTGTGCGGCCGCCTGCCACGAAAGCGCAATCGGAATGGTTGACGGTAAGGCGAAGCTTCTGCGTGACGATTACTGCGACGGACTTGGGGACTGTCTGCCAGCCTGTCCGACCGGTGCGATCACATTCGTAGAGAGAGAAGCAGCAGCTTATGATGAAGAAGCGGTACTTGCAAATCAGCGAAAAAAAGCAGAAGAGAATAAATCAGCACATCATATGAGCGGTGGATGTCCGGGAAGCCGTATGCGTCAGATGAAGCGTGAGGTGGCAGCAACTCCGACTGAAAATAAAATGGAATCTCAGTTGCAGCAGTGGCCGGTGCAGATTAAGCTTGTGCCGACTCAGGCACCGTATTTTGAGGGTGCGAAGCTTCTGATCGCGGCAGACTGTACTGCCTATGCCTATGCAAATTTTCATCAGGATTTTATCAGAGGGAAAGTTGTTTTAGTGGGCTGTCCGAAACTGGACAGTGTAGACTACAGTGAAAAACTGGAGGAGATCATCCGAAGCAACAACATCAGTAGCGTGACGGTTGTACGTATGGAAGTTCCGTGTTGTGGTGGACTGGAAATGGCAGCAAAAAAGGCTCTTCAGAACAGCGGGAAATTCATTCCGTGGCAGGTTGTCACAATCTCCGTCGACGGGAAAATTCTGGACTGAAACAACAGTAACAAACAACGTTACCTGCTAAAATAATAAGCAATAAGCATTGCCAATTTTGACAGAATCCCTTATAATGTGACATAGGAAATGACATTTTTTATGGAGGGATTCCGATGGGAAAGACCGTGACGATCTGTTTTACCAATAACAAAGGAGGCAGTGGTAAATCTACTACCTGTTCGAACCTCGGTGCGGCGATGGCGCGTGCCGGAAAAAAAGTACTTCTGGTGGATGGAGATATGCAGTTGAATCTGTCGCTGGCATTCTTTCCGGAGGATTGGGTACTTGAACATGCACAGGGAGAAAATAATCTCTATTATGCAATTGGGAAACAGGCGGATCTGACAGATTATATCGTGCATACACCGTACGAAAATCTGGATCTGGTTCCATCTTCCACACTGATGAGTTCAATCGAATATGAGCTTTTTACAAAGTGGCAGAGAGAATTTATCCTGCGAAAATGCCTGCAGAAGATCAAAGATTCCGAAGTTTATGACTACATCCTGATCGATGCACCGCCGACACTTGGCGGCTGGGTAATGAATATCCTGTGTGCATCTGACAAGGTGATCATTCCTGTGGAAGCAAGCCCGTGGGGAATGTTTGGTCTGGCAAATATGTTTGAGTTTCTGAATGAAGTAAAGCAGATTTCACCGGAACTTGAGGTTGCCGGAATTGCTGTTACGAAGGTCGATACCCGTAAAAATTACTTCAAACAGACGATGGAAACCCTGCATGAGCTGGAAAGTATTTATGTATTTGAACATGTGATCCGCGTAGACAGTTCCGTAGAATGGTCCCAGGATAACAGTGTTCCGGTAGTTGAATATAAGAAATCCAGCAGAAGTGCAAAAGAATATATGGAATTGGCAGAGGAGGTCATGAATCGTGTCAGTAGGTAAAGACAGCATCCTGCGTGCAGCAAATGCAGATGCAAAAACAACAGAAGTAAAAGCAGAAGCAAAAACGGCAGAAGAAGTAAAAGCTCCGGCAAAAGCAGAGGCAGCGAAAGCACCGGCAGCAAAGAAAGCTCCTGCAAAGAGAACCGCAGCCAAAAAGACAACAACTGCGAAAAAAACAACAACCACAAAGAAGACAACGACAAGAAAGAAAACTGTGAAGACATCCGTTCTTACACCACAGAATTCTGAAGAACTTCAGGCAGCTTTTGTAAAAAATGCAGAGCCGGAAACTGTTGCAGGACCGGTTCATATCAATGAAGATCTTCCTGTATATCTTCTGTAATAAGAGAAGATTTCGACTCCAGGTCTTCTGAATTAGAAATCAAAGAAAACAAAAATCTGGTCATGCAGAGAGTCTTCTAAGATCTCCACAGACCAGATTTTTTACGCCAAAGTATGCAAGAGAAGTTGCCAGTGGCAAGTTCACTGTATTGAAATACTTTATATCAGATTTATTCAGCAGATGCAGAGACAGCCTGTACAGCTTCATTTTCTCTGAAAATATGTCTGAAAATAAAGCGTACGATCGGACCTGCATAGATCAGCTGCCAGAAGAATGCCATTGGGAAATTCATTGCGGTTGTCTGAAGCCATACAGCGACGAACTGGCTGCCGGCATTTTTAAACAGGATTGTTGCGGCAAGGCTCATAAGCGGACACATAAAAGCAACAGATGCCACGGAGATTGCAAGGATCTTGCTGAACGGATGGCTGTTTCTGAAATCAACCATACGTGCAGCGCACATGAAAGCAAGCTTGGATACAATAAAGAAATCAAGGATGAAAGCAATCGGGCCCATGATCACAAGTTCATGAAATGCGGAGAGAAAAACTTCATTTGACATTCCGCCGATGTTGAGAGAGATGTTGTAACAGATCATCGCATAAACCATAAAAAATACCATAATGATCGTAAAAATAACTTCCTGAAATTTGTTTTTAGGCATAAAAAAACCTCCTTAAAATGATTAAATTGATACACTACTGTTCATAGTAAGTTACGTGAGCATGTGTTGTTCGTTAATCATTCAAAGAGAATGTGCGTTTCCAATTAGACCATATTCAATTTTGCGTGGATTATATTAACACACAGAAAAAAAGATGTCAATCATAAATTTCGCAGTATATAAAAACCAAAATACAAACCGGTCAGACCAAAAGAGAGGATTTTTGACGAAAAAGGTAAAAAAATTGCCCACACAATATGCCACATATTGTTTCATGTAGGAAAAATGTTATATACTGTAAACAGTTAAATGATCCGGTGAGTATGAAAATGAAAAAGAAATACCCTGATGAGTACTGAGCATTTCAGTATACATCAGGGTGTTTTTATGTAAATAACAGAAGATCATTCTGTTTCGGTTCTTTCCTTTTTCAGATAATCAATGATCTGCCGAATCATGGCAACACTTTCTTCTTTGCTGTAAAAACAGCTTTCTTCCATATTTTCCAGATAGTCACGGAAAATTTCTACCAGCTTTGTCTCTTCTATGTTCAGTACAAAAATTTCACCGGCATTGTTTTTGAAGATCATTGTACCGGAATTTCCGCGGATGCAGAAATGAAGATTTCCCGGGAGATGATTCAGTGGTTTCTGAAGAAAACGGTACGCACCGGATTCGCAGCATGCACATACACCTTCCAGAACCTGTATGCGCTGTCTAGTAGTCAGTGGATGATAAAAAATCTCCGGAATCTCATCTGTGCGTCCGGAACGTACAAACTGCAGAAGTCCCTCATATGTAGAATAGATAAAAAACTGCTGATTTTTTATTTTGTCCATACTCATCTGAAATGCCTGTTCAGCCATGGCAAGGATCGCATCTGCATTCGGGAGATCGTGGTTAAACATCTCACGCAGCAGAGTACCGGTAAAAAATGGTGTCAGACAGGATTCCGGCTGGATGCCGAGCAGGTCATTTTCGGCGAAATCGGAATCAAACATGTTGCCGATTACAACGGCATGATTTTCCGGAGTAAGCGGAGCAGGAGTGAAGAACAGTGTACACTGTTCCTGATAGGATATGTACAGATTTTTAAGCATACGCAGTACTTCTCCGGAGCGGAAAAAGATGCCGGTCTGATAGTCTGAACTGCACAGAAGCGCTTCATCTGAAGTAAGAATCATGCACGGATAAAGATTAAAGCTCTGGTAATGTGATTCAATATTGTCATAATAATAGTACAGTGAGTAGTCATGCCCTGCCATATAAAGCGGGAATACGCTGTGCAGGTATTTCAGGTTGATGAGCTGATGATCATCTGTAAAGGTTGTCTTGGTTCCGACGCACATGATCTGGCTGATCTTCAGCGAATCGGAAGGATTCAGGCTTGCAAGAAGATTGAACAGGAATTTGTAGTCCGGCTGCAAAAAGAGACTGATCTCACCGGAATCACGGTCTGCTTCCGAAAGGATCATCTGGTGGACATAATAGTTTATATGCTGCAGAGAAGTCAGTGAAATACAGTCGGACCGGTTTTCTGCATAAGTAAGATCCGGAGTAAAAGAACAGCCGCAGAATTCTGCAGAAGGCTGATCCGGAAAATTGCAGATAAAACTTTCCACACTTTTTCTTTTATAATACGCATCTGCGCCGATTCTGGCGACATCCCAGCTTTCTTTAAACTTTTGCCATTCCATCGGAGAGAGGTGCATAAACTGCGCCATTTTTTTTATGATTTCATCAGACGGAGGATTACGCTTTCCACTGATAAATTTGTACATAGTTGAACGGTCTGTATCACAGTATTTGGCCATGGAATAGACTTTGATTTTTTTGTCATCGATAAATTGACTGAGTGTGTCGGAAAAAGCAGACATATAAGAAAACTCCTCATAGATTATTCGTTGATATAAGCATAGCATGAGATGCCCGAAAAGTCCTGTATTTATTGAAAAACAGTGAAAATAATTTCTGAAAAATCCGGAAAGACCGAAGAATGAATGTCGAACTTTATATGAAAAACACGAATAATATATGCAAAAATGACGCTGTAGGCTGCAATTCTGGAAGTTGTATACTCAATTACGCGCTGATAAACTATAGGTGTCACAGAAAACGGAGTAATGCTGAAACAGAAAGACATAAAAACTGTGACAAATATGAAAAAGGAGGAAGGGAGAAAAACGGAATGTTAAAAGGAATAAGAAAGATAATGGTATTCCTGTTGACGTTGGCTGTGGTCTTATCCTTCATCTGCCAGACAGATCCGCAGATTTTTGCACAGAGTCCGGATGTTACTGACGATGAAGCAGAGGTGGCTGTTCAATCTGATGAGACGGCACTCCCTGAAGATGAACAGACGGCAGAAGAGGGGCCGCAGGAGTCGAAAGAAGCGGCAGAGGAAGAAGTTACGAAAGAAGAAACGCAGGAAGAAACTCCAGTGTCAGAGACGACGCAGATGCAGGACACAGATGCGGACGAGCATCGGGGGATGGTAACGAAGCAGGAAACGGCTGATTCGACAGAGGTATCCGGGAATGCAGAGATGAGTTCGGATGAAGCGGGTTCAGTCAGCGTACAGACAATCCTTATTGATCCGGAAACACACTTTACGGTAACCTGCCGTTTTTATAGAACAGAAGATAAATCAGAAGATCCGATTAATACCCAGATTCTTTCTGAAAATGAAATTCCAGTAAAACCGCAGACACCGGCGGCATCCGGTGAAAATGCAGATAAGAAAAAATTCCTGGGGTGGTTTCGGGAAGACGGAACGGAATTTACAGCAGAGGATTTTTTGAAAACAGGTGCACAGATTGCCGGAAAACAGGACGGTAATCTCACAGAAAATGTGGAACTCGATCTTTTTGCAAAGTTCAGTAATGTACATTATGTCTATTACAAAACAGATAATGGAGAGCATGGTAGAATCCTTCATACTGAAGCATTGGCAGATGGTGAAAAAATTATACCTGTTTCAGAAAATTATGGATACAAAGCAGAGGTGGGATATGTATTTGTCGGCTGGTCCGGGAACGCAGAGTCCAATCAACCGGACAGTGAATATACGATCAGCAGCGCAGACGGTGATTTTATCCTTTATCCGGTAGTAAAAAAAGCAAGCTGGATACGCTTTGTATCAAATGGTGGAACGGCAGTAGATCCGCAGCTGGTTTCCTATGGTGAGAACTCACAGAAGCCTTCTGATCCTGTGAAAGCCGGATATATATTTGACGGATGGTTCACCGATGAGGATTGCAGTCAGGCATACACATTTGGACAGACGGTAGAAACAGATCTTATTTTGTATGCGAAATGGAGAGAAGGAACTGCCGGCTACAAGGTTGTGTACTGGAAAGAAACGTTGACGACAGGTGTATATGATTATGTCAGTCAGGAGTCGGCAAGCGGTGCGACTGGAAGTACTGTGAAAGCAGATATTTATGGAAATGCCACAAGGTATTCCTGCTTTCATTATGATTCAAAGGCATCGAAAGATGTGACGATCGCAGGTGACGGGTCTACGGTACTGAATGTACGGTATGCGAGAAATTCTTATGTTTTTAAATTCCATCTGAATGACGGAAATGGAAGTATTCAGATCGGAGGAAAGACATATACAGGAAGTAATTATTCGTTTACCGCAAAATACGGTGAAGCGATCGCAGACAGATGGCCGGCCGGAAATGAGGTACAGTACAATAACAGTGGTTGGGGATGGAACTGGTATTTTAATGGATGGAAAGGCGGAAAAAACACAGAAATACTTAAAACCTCAAAGCGACAGACAGTTACAGAGGACTTAATAAGGACAGATAAAGACAATGAAATACAGAATTATACAGCAGACTGGCAATCGAATTTGTATAAATTGGATGTACGTTATTGGGGACAGAACGTAGACAATGATGAATATACAGAATTAACAGATTACAGCCAGTTTGTATATGCGGCAGGATCTTTTAATCCCAAAAATATTACGGGATATGACTATGAGAAGCAGGAAGTGACCGATGGTGGACGGGAAAATGCAGACCAAACGTATAATTTTTATTACACACGAAAAACATATGACCTCCAATTTTACAATGTCAGTCAGAAACCGGTAAAAACAGTTCAATTTATTCGTTTCGAGAAGGATATTTCCAATCAGAATTGGACACCGCAGCCGCCGGATTCACTTCCGGAATATATGACGGAATTTGCAGGATGGTATACAACTCCGGGATGTGAAGAGGGTTCTGAATTTTCTTTTGATAATGCAAAAATGCCGGCATCTAATCTGGCACTTTATGCACAGTGGAGAGCAAAGACGATCACAGTTACGTTTGTGACCGGGGAGAATGCAACACAGATTCCGGAACAACAGTTTGAAGCAAATCATGTGGCACGGAAGCCGGAAGATCCGGAGAGGACACACTACAGGTTTGTCGGATGGACAATGGATGAAGCAGGAACGCAGCCGTTTAACTTTGACCAGATTCTCACGAAAGATCTTACGTTGTATGCGCAGTGGGCAAATGAAGGCAGTTACACACTTACTTATGATGCAAATAACGGAGAAATAAATACTCCGACATTGCTTGATACCAGACGTTATGCGGGCGGTGCCAAAGCAAAGATGGCGGGAGTCCCGAAAGACTGGGCGGTGCCGGAAAACTCGAAAGGATTTCTCTGCTGGAATACAGAGGCAGATGGTACCGGTATGGATTATTACCCGGGGAATGAATTTGTGATGCCGGAAGAGGATGTGATCCTTTATGCAAAATGGACACAAAAAAGGAAAACAACGCTTACCTATAATTACAACGGCGGTATGGTAAATGGAGAGAAAAAAGCAGACGATGTTGTGGAAATCGAAAATCCGAATGAGAACTATACAATCAATAACGATTGTGTTGATGTAAAGATGAGCGGATTTTACTTCGCCGGCTGGAGCACTTCTGCGGACGGAAGCGATGGAGTCCTTCTGAAGAAAGGTGATGTGATCCGAATCGATACATTGGATGAAGATAGCAACGTGCTTTATGCGCAGTGGAAAGAAGAAACACCGGCTCCGATGGGTATCACAGATGAGCCACTTCCGTTTGCTGTGATGTCACTTGCAGGAATCGGCGTGGCCGGACTTCTTCTGAAGCCGGCACGGCGGAAAAGATAAAAATCGGAGAGAAATATGAGAGCACTTCGTAATTTTCTGGTCAGGCTGTTTTTGCTGATCACGGTTATCGGGATTCTTTTTGGAGTGGTCTTTGGGCTAACGCCTATGGCAAATGCAGATATGCAGCCGGCGGTATGTGCGGGTGATCTGATGCTTTATTACAGACTGGACAAAAATCTGAAAAGTGATGATGTTGTGGTATTCCAAAAGGAAGGTATACAGTATACCGGACGGATCGTGGCAGTGCCCGGAGATGTTGTGGAGATCACGGATGAGTCAGATTTAATGGTCAATAAAAGCACGGTGATGGAAGACAATATTTTTTATACGACACCGGCATATGATTCAGAGGTGGAATATCCTCTGGCGCTGAAAGAGAATCAGTATTTTATTCTCTGCGACAACAGGGAAGGAGCAAAGGACAGCAGGTCTTTTGGGGTAGTGGATACAAGTGAAATAAAAGGAAAAGTCATTACCATAGTACGCCGTTCGGGTATCTGATGGATGAGTGACGGAGCAGTAAAAAAGATTACAGACAGGATAAGGTGAGAGTATGTGGCGGGATATAAAAGGATATGAAGGACTATATGAGATAAACGAAAATGCAGTTGTCCGCAGAGTAGACGGCACAGGAATTGACGGGAGAAAGGTTTCTACGCATGTAGTTGTGTCTTCACGTACGAAAAAAGGGACACGTTACATTGCACTCTGGAAAGAGGGTGGGCGCAGAACCTATATGCTCCATAAACTTTATGCGACAGCATTTCAGATGTCGGAAAATGAGGCGATACGGAGATTGTACCGTGGCTTTAACGGAAATGGGGAGGCAATCCACAATGTATGCGGGACACTTCTTGAAAGTCTGAAAATCTATGAAAAAGAACAGGCGGAAGGACTGAATAGGAATGATGAGATTCTGTATATCCGTCAGTTTCTGGAAGAGCTGAAGACAGACATGGAAGAAAAAAACAGGTATCTGGAAGAAGTTCCGCAGAGGATGGCAGAGATGTAGCAGTAAAAAGGTTTAAGGAGGAAGTAAGTATGATAAGCAAAGCGAAATTTATGAAAAAAATGGCAGCTGTTGTAATAGCTGGTGCAATGATGACGGTAATGGCTGTGCCGGTCATAGCAGCAACCAGTCCAATCGGCAAAGGTGTTGACGGACTTAAAATTTCAAAAACACTGGAAAAATATGAAAATTCATATATACCGAATACAACTTTTGGTTTTGAGATTGCTCCGGGAGTTGCGGATCCGGACAATAAAGTAGAAGTCGGCCCTGCAGGCGGTGTAACTTTTGCGAATGGATCTACAACAGGAAGCATTGGTTTTTCATCTGCAAAAAGTGATATCGGGAGTAAACAGAAAACGAAGGATACAGCACTTATGGTCAATGCATCATCGTTTGTTGAACCGGGAATTTACCGTTATGTGATTAAAGAGACTTCGACAAGTGGATTTGAAGGCATTGCTTATTCTACAGAAAAAAAGATTCTGGATATCTACAAATATTCAGATGACTCTTTTGACTACCGCTTCTTTGATGAGGCCACCGGAGACAAGCTGTCGGAAGCAAATTTTACGAACACATATAATCATGCAGAAGGTCAGGTACAGGATCTGACGGTATCAAAGACAGTAACCGGGAAGCTTGGTAATCTGTCAAAAGAATTTGCGTTTAATATTGCAATAAACAGCAGCAATAACGATGAAGTATATTATGTTACAAAAAATGGTGAAACAGCAATTGAACAGTGGAATGGAAGCAGTACAGCAATCACACTGAAATCAGGCGACAGTGTTACAATCTATGGCCTTTCTGCAAATGATTCTTATACTATTACAGAGGTTGAGGCAAATGCGAATGGTTATACAACCAGCATTGCAAATGCAGATTCTTCTAAAGATGGTACGGCTACCGGAACAATTACGGCAGATACGAATGTCAGCTATACAAATACAAAAGATGCAACACCTCCGATGGGTATCGTAATGGATATCGCTCCATATGCGATCATGGTAGCAGCAGCCTTTATCCTTGGTTTTGCGTTCCTTCGCGTCAGACATTACGGAAAAAAATGAAAATAATTGTTTTTGTATCAAAGACAGGTGACTGGCTGGTCAGCTTCGTGGCGGCAATTCTGGCAACTGTGATGCTTTTGTACGGCGTCTATGCCCTGTGGGATACGGCAATGCTGTATCAGGGGGCGTTTGTCTCTCAGAATCTGATGAAGTATAAACCGTCTGTGTCAGTGGATGAGGATGATGCAGGTCTTAATGAACTTCTGGCAATCAATCCGGATGTCCGTGGATGGCTGACGATAGACGGCACCCATGTGGATTATCCAATCGTACAGGGCGAAGACGATATGGAATATGTAAACAAAGGTGTGTATGGAGAGTTTTCATTGTCCGGGACCATTTTTTTGGACAGTGAAAACACATCAGATTTCAGCGACTGTTATAATCTGCTCTTTGGGCATCATATGGCAAATGGTGCTATGTTTGGGGATGTGGTCCGGTTTACTGACAGGACTTATTTTGAAAAGCATCAGACAGGGAGGCTTTTTTATCCGGATGGAAGAAGCGTTGAAATCACTTTGTATGCGTGTCTTCAGACGGATGCTTATGACAGGCTGGTGTACCGGCCGGAAGTCAGAAAGCAGGAAAACATGGCAGAACTGCTTGCATATATCCAAAAAGAAGCTGTGCAGTACCGGGACATCGGAATTACCAGGCAGGACCGGCTGATCGGGCTGTCAACCTGTGCTGAGGCAGAAACAAATGGCCGTGTGATCCTCTTTGGGCGGCTTGAAAAAGAAAAGCAGGTGAATCAGACATGATAAAAAAAATAAAAAAGTTATGCAGGCTGCTCTGCATTTCGGCGCTGATCGGGATACTGCTCTTGCCGGGTCAGGTGATGGCGGATAGGGGAGGAAACAGCTGCCGGGTCACACTTCCGGTTTCGGTTATTTACAGGAACCAGAACAGCGCAGACAGCAGAGTTTTTGAGTATGTGCTTTCCGCAAAGGAAAGCGGGGTACCGATACCACAGGAAACGGAACTTTGTATTACAGTCTCAAATGGAGCGGGCAGAGGGTTGTTTGGAGCAATCGAATATACGGAACCCGGGGAATATCATTATGAAATATCTCAGAAATCCGGTTCCGTAAAGAATATACGATATGACCAGAGCCCCTATGAAGTGACGGTATATGTCCTGAATGATGGACAGGGAGGATTCGAATCAGAAGTCTGGGCATCAAGGAAGGGAAGCGGAAGTAAAACGGATGCAATTCAGTTTGTGAATACAAGACTGATTGCAAAAAAGCCTGTTGCGACACCGGTCATTACCCGGATACCGACAACCAAATCAACTACAGCGCTTAAAAGAGCGACAACGGTGCAGGGAAGACCGGGCGGCAGTACGACGGCTGTATCACACAGTGTGAAAACAGCATCCAGTCCGAAGACCGGAGACAATACACCGCTTGAAGTATTTGTCGGAATCCTTGTACTTTCGGGAGTGATGGCAGCGGCGATACTGGTACTCCGAAAACGGCAGAAAAAGCAGTAAAAGAGAAGTAGAAATTTGCTGTGGCAATGTTTCTGAAAATATCATAATACAAAAATACCGGTGGAATCGAATCAACGTTCCACCGGTATCTGTAGTTCTGGTAAATATTCCCTGAACAAAAAAAGTTGGAATGATCATTCATCCCAACCCTCATAAAATCTGATATTGACGGAGATATTCCGGACAATATCTCCATCCTGAAGTTCCAGATCATCCTCATCGGAAACCGGCGGAAGCTGGCAGTCATCTTCATCAAGTTCAAGTGTGATCCAGTTGTAGGCAGCTGCATTAGCCTCTTCGATGGCCTCGTCAAGTGTGTCGCCCTCACCGTAACAGTCTTCAAGATCAGGGAAAAATCCCCGGTAAGTTCCTTTGTCAGTTTTGCGGAAAACCGCAGGATAAATAAATTTCATAGTGGATAAACTCCTTTTTATGATACGACAGTGCCTGTATGACACTGCTTTTTTTCTTTGCTTATTATATCATATTCTCCGAAGTTTAAAAGAGGGGAATCACAAAGTTGAGAATAAAAAATGTGAAATCTGTCTAACCCTATTGACAATTAAAAAAAATCATGCTATTTTATAGAAAATTCAATTTAATAAGTTAAACCGTTGAAGCGGAGATAAAAGCTGTTATGCGCGCACAGAGAATCCGGGTGGGTGAGAGCTGGATGGAAATGCAGGCTGCTAAATGGACCGCTGAGGGCACAGGGAAAGGTAGTAGCTTAGTATTCTGTGACGTAGGGCATACGTAAGTTGCCGGGAATATGCAGGTATTCCGCAAAGCGCACGAGTCATTTCGTGAATCAAGGTGGCACCGCGGGTGAAGTTTATTGCTCGTCCTTGACAGAGGAATCTTTGTCATGGACGGGCTTTTTATGTTACAGGAAATTATTCTGTAATATTCCAATAACGTAAAATGCTCCGCTTTATCAGACACATTCTAAGAAATGCATCAGGAGGAGGTAAAGATACATGTATCCTACACTGGAAAACATCAGAGAGATTGCAGCAAAAGGACAGTACAAAAGAGTTCCGGTCTGCCGGGAAGTGTATGCAGACAGATATACACCGGTAGAAGTTATGAGAACTTTAAGGAAGGCAAGCAGACATTGTTATCTGCTGGAAAGTGCCAGCCAGACAGAAGTGTGGGGACGCTATTCTTTCCTCGGATACGAACCGGTGATGGAAATTACCTGCACAGATGGATGCATGAAGATACGTCGTACAGAAGAAGAAAATAAAGAAGAAATTACAAAACAGGTCGCGCATCCGGGAGACACTTTAAGAGAGATTTTGAAAGAATATAAAAGTCCGGTGATGGAAGAAATGCCTCCGTTTACCGGTGGGCTGGTAGGATATTTTTCTTACGATTATATCAAATACAGCGAGCCGAAATTAAAGCTTGGAGAGCACGAAGATCCGGATTTCAGGGACATGGATCTGATGTTATTTGATCAGGTAATTGCGTTTGATCATTATCGCCAGAAGGTACTTTTGATTACAGGAGTGATGCTTGATGATCTTGAAAAGTCTTATCAGAAAGCAGAAAAAAAACTTCAGGAAATGGCAGATCTGATACGCGATGGAGAGAAAGAGGAGTTTCCTTCATTGAAGCTGGCATCTGAGATCAAACCACAGTTCCCAAAAGAAAAATACTGCGGTATGGTTGAAAAAGCAAAGCATTATATCCATGAAGGTGACATTTTTCAGGTTGTGCTTTCTAATCCGATGAGGGCGAAAGCAGAGGGAAGCTTATTTGATACTTACAGAGTTTTAAGAGCGACAAACCCGTCACCGTATATGTTCTATTTTTCCAGTGATGATATCGAACTTGCAGGTGCATCACCGGAGACACTGGTAAAACTTGAAGACAAAAAACTGACAACATTTCCTCTTGCCGGAACAAGACCGAGGGGTAAGACAAGAGAAGAAGATCAGGAACTGGAAGCCGGACTTTTAAAAGATGAAAAGGAACTTGCAGAGCATAATATGCTGGTCGATCTTGGGCGAAATGATATAGGAAGGATCAGTAAGATCGGAACGGTTGAAGTAGAAAAATATATGACTGTGGAACATTTTTCACAGGTTATGCACATCGGTTCCACGGTTGCAGGTGAACTCAGAGAGGACAAAGATGCAATAGACGCCGTTGATTCCATTCTTCCGGCAGGAACACTATCCGGAGCACCGAAGTTCCGTGCATGCCAGATCATCGAAGAACTGGAGCAGAGTAAACGAGGCATCTACGGAGGAGCTATCGGTTATCTGGATTTTGCCGGAAACCTTGATACCTGCATTGCAATACGACTGGTATACAAGAAAAAAGGTGAGATCTGTATCCGGTCCGGAGCCGGAATTGTGGCGGACAGTATTCCGGAAAAAGAATTCGAGGAATGCTGCAACAAGGCGAGAGCGGTTGTACTGGCAATCGAGAAAGCACAGGAGGGACTGGAATGATCGTACTGATTGATAATTATGACAGCTTTTCGTACAACGTATATCAGCTGATCGGTTCCGTAGCACCGGATATAAAAGTTGTACGAAATGATGAATACAGCGTAAAAGAAATCGAAGAAATGAAGCCGGAAGTACTGATTCTCTCACCGGGACCGGGCAGACCGGCAGAAGCAGGAATCTGCATTGAGGCAATTCGATACTTTGCCGGAAAACTTCCAATCCTTGGTATCTGCCTCGGACATCAGGCAATCTGTGAAGCTTTCGGCGGGGAAGTCTCCTATGCAAAGGAACTGATGCATGGAAAGAAAAAGACCATTTATACGGTTGGAAAGAGCCCTCTTTTTGAAGGACTTGGGGACAGCTTTCAGGCAGCAAGATACCATTCACTGGCAGCAGTAAGAGAAAAATTACCAGATGTCTTAAGGGTTACTGCTGAGGCGGAAGATGGTGAAATCATGGCTGTTGAACATACAGAATATCCGATTTTCGGAGTACAGTTTCATCCAGAATCTGTCATGACACCGGATGGAAAAGTGATGGTGGAAAACTTTATGAGAGTTGCAGAGCAACGAAACAATTCGTAAGTATTCATAGTTATAGGAATTTGGTATAAAAAAATAATCAGGAGGAAATTAAAATGATTAAAGAAGCAATCGTAAAACTTTCCAAAAAAGAAAATCTGACATATCAGGAAGCAGAAACAGTTATGGATGAAATCATGAGCGGACAGGCGACAGCGGTACAGATGTCTTCCTATCTGACGGCACTTTCCATGAAAGGCGAGACGATTGATGAGATCACTGCATCTGCAGCAGGAATGCGTGCACACTGTATTAAATTACTGCATGATCTGGATGTACTTGAAATCGTCGGAACAGGTGGTGACGGGGCCAATTCTTTCAATATTTCCACTACTTCTTCACTGGTTATTGCAGCTGGCGGAGTTCCGGTTGCCAAACATGGAAACCGTGCAGCATCCTCAAAAAGCGGTGCTGCCGATGTACTTGAAGCACTTGGTGTAAATATTACGATTCCACCGGAAAAGAGTGCAGAACTCCTCAAAAAAATCAATATCTGTTTTCTGTTTGCACAGAATTATCATATCGCAATGAAGTATGTGGCACCGATCCGTAAAGAACTTGGAATCCGTACAGTATTCAATATTCTCGGACCTTTAAGCAACCCGGCGGGCGCCAATATGGAACTGATGGGAGTATTTGATCAGGCACTTGTAGAGCCGCTTGCACAGGTAATGGCGAAGCTTGGCGTGACAAAAGGAATGGTTGTATTCGGACAGGATAAGCTGGATGAGATTTCAATGAGCGCACCTACGTCTGTTTGTGAAATCAAGGATGGCTGGTTCCAGTCTTATGAGATCACACCGGAGCAGTTCGGTTACGAAAGATGTTCCAAAGATGATCTTGCAGGTGGTACTCCGGCAGAAAATGCTGAGATCACAAAGGCAATTTTAAGAGGAGAAGAGAATGGACCGAAGCGTCAGGCAGTATGCTTAAATGCGGGTGCAGCACTCTATATTGCAGGCAAAGCTGAGACAATGGAAGCCGGTGTCCGTATGGCTGAAGAACTGATTGACAGTGGTGCG
This sequence comes from Ruminococcus sp. AF17-22AC, assembly GCF_003460065.1. Lineage (NCBI taxonomy): Bacteria > Bacillati > Bacillota > Clostridia > Eubacteriales > Oscillospiraceae > Ruminococcus > Ruminococcus sp. AF17-22AC. The sequence goes on along the minus strand of NZ_QRXT01000008.1, from coordinate 56,892 downwards.
GCACTGAAAAAACTGGATGAATTTATCGCCTGCTCAAATGAGTAAGTGCTATAATAGGAAAGTCAGAGTATTGTTCCGAATGAAGGGATTGTATATCTGAACTTTATAAGAAAAGGAAATTTATTATTATGAATATATTGAATGAGATTGCCGAAAAGACGAGAGAGCGTATCGAAAGAGATAAAAAAGAAATGCCCCGTGAAGATCTGATCAACGAGATCCGACAGAAAAAAGTCCAGATGCTTCTGAATCCGTTGATCCAGTCTGAAACGGCAAAAACACCACACAGTTTCTACCAGGCACTGAAAAAACCGGGAATGTCTTATATCTGCGAGGTCAAAAAAGCCTCCCCGTCAAAGGGACTGATCGCATCGGATTTTCCGTATCTGGAGATCGCGAAAGAGTATAAAGCAGCCGGAGCAGCGGCTATTTCCTGCCTGACAGAGCCTTTTTATTTTCAGGGTTCAGATCAGTATCTGTGGGAAATTGCATCGGAAGTAGACATTCCGGTCCTTCGAAAAGACTTCGTAATCGATGATTATATGATTTTGCAGGCAGCCGCATACGGAGCCGCAGCCGTACTTCTGATCTGTGCGCTTCTGGATGATAAACAGCTTCGGGAATATCGAGAAATGGCAGAAGACCTTGGTATGGATGCGCTGGTAGAAGCACATGACGAGGAAGAAGTAGAGCGTGCAATAAAGAGTGGAGCAAGGATCATTGGTGTCAATAATCGTGATCTCAAGACGTTCGAAGTGGACATGCAGAACAGCATACGGCTTCGTAAACTTGCACCGGACAATGTGATTTTTGTATCTGAAAGCGGTATCCGAACATCAGAAGATATCAAAAAATTACATGAAAATCAGATTGAAGCTGTGCTGATCGGAGAGACACTTATGCGCAGTCCAGATAAAAAAGCAGCACTGGAGGAACTGAATGGAGCACCTTTAGAAGAAGCATAAGTACATAGAGATACAGGAAATGAAAACAGAAAATTTCAGCAAAACAAAGATTAAAATATGTGGTTTAAGACGCAGGGAAGATATCCTTGCAGTCAATGAAGCGAATCCTGATTATTGTGGATTTATCGTTGAATTTCCCAAAAGCTTCCGTAGTGTGACAGCAGATGAGGTAAGAGAACTGGTGAAGAATCTTTCACCGGAAATTCAGCCGGTCGGGGTGTTTGTCAATGCGTCAATGGAGCTTGTAAGGTCACTTTTAGATGATGGAACACTTGCCATGGCACAGCTTCACGGACAGGAGAAGGAGTCTTATATTGCAGAATTAAAAGCACATACAGATAAGCCGGTCATCAAAGCTTTTTCCATAAAAACAGCCGATGATATGGAGAATTCATTGCAGAGTCCGGCAGATTATATCCTGCTTGATCAGGGCAGCGGTGGAACCGGCAAGACATTTGACTGGTCTTTGATTCCAAAGATTGAACGTCCATTTTTCCTTGCAGGAGGAATCGGGGAAGAGAATCTGGAGCAGGCGCTCAGGGAGATTCACCCGTTTGCGGTGGACTTGAGCAGTAGTGTGGAGACAGAAAAGTGGAAAGATCCGGAAAAGATCCGAAGAGTTGTGGATATTGTAAGAAACGCAGTACAGGATTAGAGAAGAGATTGTAGAGCAACAAGAATATTTTGAAGGAAAACATAGAGGAGGAAATCAAGCAAATGTCTAAAGGTAGATTTGGAATACATGGAGGGCAGTACATTCCGGAGACACTGATGAATGCAGTGCTGGAATTGGAAGAGGCCTATAATCACTATAAAGATGATCCGGAATTTAACCGTGAGCTGACAGACTTACTCAACAATTACGCAGGACGTCCGTCTCGTTTATATTATGCCGCACATATGACGGAAGACCTTGGCGGGGCAAAAGTTTATCTGAAACGTGAGGACTTAAACCATACTGGAGCACACAAGATCAACAACGTTCTCGGACAGGTTTTACTTGCAAAAAAAATGGGAAAAACACGTGTCATTGCAGAGACAGGTGCCGGTCAGCATGGTGTTGCAACGGCAACGGCAGCTGCTCTTATGGGCATGGAATGTGAAGTTTTTATGGGTAAAGAAGACACGGAACGTCAGGCATTAAACGTATACAGAATGCGCCTTCTGGGAGCAAAAGTACATGCCGTTACATCAGGAACTGCGACCCTAAAAGATGCTGTTTCTGAGACAATGAGAGAGTGGACAAACCGTATTTCCGACACACATTATGTACTCGGCTCTGTCATGGGTCCGCATCCGTTCCCGACGATCGTACGTGATTTTCAGGCTGTTATTTCTAAAGAAATAAAAGAACAGATCCTCGAAAAAGAAGGAAAACTTCCAGATGCCGTACTTGCCTGTGTAGGTGGCGGTTCCAACGCAATTGGTACATTTTATAACTTTATCGAGGATGAAGGTGTGCGTCTGATCGGCTGTGAAGCTGCTGGACGTGGTGTAAATACAGCAGAAACAGCAGCAACGATCGCAACTGGAAAACTCGGTATTTTCCATGGAATGAAATCTTATTTCTGTCAGGATGAATATGGTCAGATTGCACCGGTTTATTCCATTTCTGCTGGTCTGGATTATCCGGGAGTCGGACCGGAACATGCACATCTTTATGACATCGGACGTGCGGAATATGTACCGGTAACTGATGATGAAGCGGTAGATGCTTTTGAATATCTGTCCAGAATTGAGGGTATTATTCCGGCAATCGAGAGTGCTCACGCTGTGGCATATGCAAGAAAAATCGTACCACAGATGCGCAAAGATCAGATCGTAGTTATTACAATTTCAGGACGTGGAGATAAGGACTGTGCGGCAATAGCACGTTACAGAGGGGAGGATATCCATGAATAAGAGAATTACAGAAGCATTTGCAAAAGGAAAAGCATTTATCCCGTTTGTTACCTGTGGGGATCCATCTCTTGATGTTACTGAAAAAATCGTTTATGCAATGGAAGAAGCCGGTGCAGATTTGATTGAACTCGGCATTCCTTTTTCTGATCCGACAGCAGAGGGACCGATAATTCAGGGGGCGAATTTACGTGCTTTATCTGGTGGGGTTACGACTGATAAAGTATTTGATATGGTTGCAAAAATCCGTAAAAATACATCAATTCCGATGGTATTTATGACGTATGCGAATGTTGTTTTTTCTTACGGTGTAGAGCGTTTTTGTAGGAAAGCAGCGGAAGTGGGAATGGACGGGATGATTCTTCCGGATGTGCCGTTTGAGGAAAAAGAGGAGTTTGCATTGGTAGCGGAGAAGTATGGACTGGATCTGATTTCTCTGATTGCACCGACCTCTCATGAACGTATTTCTATGATTGCAAAAGAGGCAGAAGGTTTTGTTTATTGTGTGTCTTCTCTTGGCGTTACCGGTATGAGAAGCCATATCACGACAGATATCGGAGCGATGGTTCAGCTTGTAAAAGCGCAGAAGGATATTCCGTGTGCGGTCGGTTTTGGAATTTCCACGCTGGAGCAGGCGAAGAAAATGACAGAGCAGGCAGATGGAGTGATTGTAGGTTCTGCGATCGTAAAACTCTGTGAAAAACATGGCGCAGAATGTGTACCGTACATAAAAGAATATGTAAAATCAATGAAGGATGCGATAAGATAGATAAAGGATTCCCGGTGAGGTGGAGGCTACTTTTTCTATTGCTTGTAAATAGAATATCTTCATGCTATGATAGGAATTAAGTAGAAATATTTATGGGGGTATATAAATATTATTGAAAATGATTCAGGAGAGGGGTATGGCATGGAATTCCAGCATGAACTGGTGATCCCGGATGAGGGACTGCCATTTAAATTCTTTTTGTTTGAGGGAAGTCAGGGAAATTATGTACGGGAAAAGCACTGGCACACATCCGTTGAGATTTTTGCGGTGATGGAAGGTTCGCTGACATTTTACCTGAATGACGAGAAGCATCCGCTTAAGGCGGGAGAGCTGATGATCATTAATTCAAATGAAGTGCATTCAATTGATTCACCGGAGGAAAACCATACGGCAGTTTTGCAGATTCCGCTGAAACAGTTTGAAGATTATTTTACGGCACACCGTTTTATCCGTTTTGCGGGAAGCATACCGGAAATGGACGGAAAGCTTTCAAAACTCGTGCGTGAAATGTATAAACTTTACGGCAAACGCGGAACCGGGTATGAGTTTAAAATCCGTTCTTTTTATTATGATGTATTGTATCTTCTGGTCAATCATTATCGTCTTGATGAGGCAGGGGAGCAGGAAGTACGTCACAGCCGACGTTTGGATGCGCTTGCAAGAATCACTTCCTATATGAGAGAACATTATCAGGAAGAATTGAAACTGGCTGAAGTTGCGAATATGTTTGGCTACTCGGATGCATATTTATCCAGAATGTTTCAGAAATATGCAAATGTCAATTTTAAGACATATCTGCAGGATATTCGCATGACTTACGCATACAGAGAATTATTGAATACCGACAAGACGATCAGCCAGATCGCACTGGACAACGGATTCAGCAGCAGCCGCGCGTTTACAAGGGAATTTCAGAAGCGTTACGGCATTTTGCCGAGTGAACTCGATAAAGCAGATAAAAAATAAAGAAAGATGAAACAGGCGCTCTCGCAGGCACCTGTTTTTTTGGAATTTTTATAAATGTTTTGACAACTAAAAAAATACAAGGTCAAAAAAGTGCACTAAAGAGGACAAAAAATCTGGCGCAATTGAAAGCAGCTCATGCTATACTGAATTCAACATAAAAAATAAAGGAGGTAACTTCAGGTGAGGATTCAGAATGTAGCAGATGATGCGTTCCGTAGATATGGTAAAGTACTGGAGGGGTATGATTTTACGGAACTTCTGAAGGAAATGAAACACACTCCGGTTCCGGAGGACGTGACTTATGTTCCTTCCGTAGAAGAAATGGAAGCGCTGCCGGTTGCAAAAGAACTGCAGAACAAGGGATATGGCGGTCTGCCGATTGAAATCGGATATTGCAACGGACATAACAAGAAATTAAACGGTCTGGAATATCACCGCAGCTCCGAGATCAATGTTGCAGTGACAGACCTTGTACTGCTGATCGGACATCAGCAGGATGTGGAGAAAGATTTTACATATGACACATCAAAAGTAGAAGCTTTCCTTGTTCCTGCAGGAACTGCAATCGAAGTATATGCAACTACACTGCATTATGCACCATGCCATGTAAATGAAAGCGGTTTCCAGTGCGTTGTTGTCCTTCCGAAAGGAACCAACACAGAACTGACTTTTGAAACAGCTTCCGAGGGAGAAGACAAGCTTCTCACAGCGAAGAACAAATGGCTGATCGGTCATGAAGAAGCAGCTATTGAAGGTGCATTCAACGGACTGAAAGGTGCAAATGTTGGAATCGACTGATTGTGATTTTTTATTAAAACGCAGAAATACATTCTATATAATATGGAGGAATTTATATCATGAATAATATACCGGTAGTAAAACTTGGAATCATTGCAGTAAGCCGTGACTGTTTCCCGATTCAGCTCTCCGAGAAGAGACGCGCAGCAATCAAAGCAGCTTATAAAGGAGAACTTTATGAATGTCCTGTGACTGTTGAGAACGAACAAGACATGGAAAAAGCTCTCGAAGATGTAAACAAAGCAGAGTGTAACGCGCTGGTTGTTTTTCTTGGAAACTTCGGACCGGAAACACCGGAGACACTGATCGCAGAAAGATTTGACGGACCGTGCATGTATGTTGCAGCAGCAGAAGGCGATGGCGACATGATCAACGGACGTGGTGATGCTTACTGTGGTATGCTGAACTGCTCCTATAACTTAAAGATGCGTCATCTTGAAGCATACATTCCGGAATATCCGGTTGGAACAGCAGATGACATTGCAAAAATGATCGGTGATTTTGTACCGGTTGCACGTGCTGTCATCGGTGTTCGTAACCTCAAGATTATTACATTCGGACCACGTCCGCAGGATTTCTTTGCATGTAATGCACCAATCAAGGGTCTTTATGAACTGGGCGTTGAGATCGAAGAAAACTCCGAACTTGATCTTCTCGTTGCTTTCAAAGAGCATGAAAACGATCCTCGTATCCCGGAAGTTTGTGCAGATATGGCAAAAGAAATGGGTGAAGGAAGATATTACGAAGATCTCAATGCAAGAATGGCACAGTTCGAACTCACTCTTCTTGACTGGGCAGAAGCTCATAAAGGTGCAAGAAAATATGTTGCATTTGCTGATAAATGCTGGCCGGCATTCCCGTCACAGTTCGGATTTGAACCTTGCTATGTAAACAGCCGCCTTGCTTCCAGAGGTATTCCGGTATCCTGTGAAGTTGATATCTACGGCGCACTCAGTGAGTACATTGGACTTTGCATTTCCAACGATGCTGTTACTCTGCTTGATATCAACAACTCTGTTCCGAAATATATCTATGATGAAGATATCAAAGGAAAATATGATTACAAACTGACAGATACATTCATGGGCTTCCATTGTGGAAATACTCCTGCATGCAAGATGTGCGAATCCAGAGCCGTTAAATATCAGCTCATCCAGCACAGACTTCTTGAGCCGGCAGGATCTGATCCAGACTTTACAAGAGGAACTCTTGAAGGTGACATCGCTGCTTCTGATATCACATTCTATCGTCTGCAGTGCAACTCCGAAGGTGAACTGGTAGCATACGTTGCAGAAGGAGAAGTCTTAGATGTACCGACAAGATCCTTTGGTGGTATCGGTATCTTCGCTATCAAAGAAATGGGAAGATTCTATCGCCACGTACTGATCGAGGGCAACTATCCGCATCACGGAGCAGTTATGTTCGGACATTATGGAAAACAGTTCTTCGAAGTAGTGAAATTCCTCGGACTGGACGTAAAGAAGATTGGTTACAACCAGCCGGCAGGTGTAAGATATCCGACAGAAAATCCATGGGGTTAATCTACACATTCTGACTATAACAAAATAAAACAATACAGGCATCCCGGGAGTTTTCCTGGGATGTCTTGGCAAAAAGAAAAATAAAGATAAAAAATTAATAGCAATCGCAAACAGAATGTGCATGAGTTTTATACATATGATGGAGTGCACAGTTAGGAGGAAACATGTATTATATCGGCGTTGACCTTGGTACTTCCGCAGTAAAACTTCTTCTGATGGAAGAATCCGGAAAGATCTGTAATATCGTATCAAAAGAATACCCATTGTTTTTCCCGCATCCGGGCTGGTCAGAACAGAATCCGGAAGACTGGTTTACCCAGAGTGTTGAGGGAATGAAAGAACTGACAGAAGGAATTGACCGCTCTCTGGTAGCCGGAATCGGTTTTGGCGGACAGATGCACGGGCTGGTAACATTGGACGAAAATGATCAGGTGATCCGCCCGGCAATTCTCTGGAATGACGGACGTTCCCAGAAAGAAACAGAATATCTCAACAATGAGATCGGTAAAGATAAATTATCTGCATACACAGCAAACATTGCATTTGCAGGATTTACAGCTCCGAAGATCCTCTGGATGAAGAAAAACGAGCCTGATAAATTTGCAAAGATCGCAAAGATCATGCTTCCGAAAGATTATCTGGCATACAGACTTTCCGGATCTTTCTGCACAGATGTTTCTGATGCATCCGGTATGCTTCTTCTTGATGTGAAGAATCGCTGCTGGTCAAAAGAAATGATGGAAATCTGTGATGTAAAAGAAGAACAGCTTCCAAAGCTGTATGAGAGTTGGGAAGTTGTCGGTACACTGAAACCGGAAGTGGCAGAAGAGCTTGGTTTCTCAGCAGACGTTAAAGTTGTAGCAGGTGCCGGTGACAATGCGGCAGCTGCTGTCGGAACAGGAACTGTTGGTGACGGACAGTGTAATATTTCTCTTGGTACTTCCGGAACTATCTTTATTTCCAGTAAAAACTTTGGTGTTGACGAAAACAATGCACTGCATTCTTTCTGCCATGCAGACGGAAGTTATCATCTGATGGGATGTATGCTGAGTGCGGCTTCCTGCAACAAATGGTGGGCAGAAGAAATTCTTCAGACAAAAGATTTCGCAGCGGAGCAGGCACCGATTCAGAAACTTGGTGAAAACAATGTATTCTTCCTTCCGTATCTGATGGGAGAAAGATCTCCGCATAATAATCCGGATGCAAGAGGTGTCTTCTTCGGAATGTCCATGGACAGCACAAGAGCTGATATGACACAGGCTGTTCTGGAAGGTGTGGCTTTCGGTCTCCGTGATTCTCTGGAAGTTGCAAGAAAACTTGGTATTAAGATTGAGCGTACAAAGATCTGCGGCGGTGGTGCAAAGAGCCCTCTGTGGAAGAAAATCATTGCAAATGTTATGAACCTGAAAGTCGATGTACTGGAAGTAGAAGAAGGCCCGTCCATGGGTGGCGCAATGCTTGCGGCCGTTGGATGCGGAGCTTATCCGGATGTTGAAACGATTGGTAAAAAGATGGCGCATGTCGTAGATACCGTAGAGCCGGAAGAAGAACTTGTGGCGAAGTACGAGGAACGTTACCAGAAATTCAAGGAGTTATACCCTGCCTTGAGACCACTTTTTTAAGGTCCTTCCTTAACAACCGTCAATGGTTTGACAACCTAAGAAAACCCCTGAGGGGGAGCATCTCGGAGTTGCGAAAGGCCGAAGCTCCCCCTCAGACTCCCCCTTTTTGGCCCCGCTGAAACAAAATAAAAGTTAGAGTTAATCAATAGAATGATAGAGTACCAGAATAACTTTCTCCATACGGAGATCGGGGATTCTGGTACTTTTTGTATGTTTACATACATAGATAACCTGGGAGGAGTAAAAAAGCCCAGGGGTGTGCAGAGGGGACCGGCGAGGTCCCCTTTGCATAGAGTATATAGAGTCCTTGATTCTATGTGCAAAATATACAAAATTTATTTTGATTTTTTTGTACTTTTGCGAAAAGAAAAGAATAATTTTGATAATTTCTTGACGAACTAAAGTCTTTATGATAAAATTGTCTCAACAATTTAAAAGAATCTCTGATGACTGGCGGAGCAGTGGAAATCACCACATGGGAATCAGAGATTTGCAGAGCCGACCGTCTGGGCAGTATTTGAGGAAACCTCGGATACTGCTTTTTTTAACTAAAAAGTGACGCGGCGCCTACAGAAAGGAGACAATTATGGGATTCAAAAGTGACATCGAAATTGCACAGGAGTGCGAAATGCTTCCAATCACAGAGATTGCAGAAAAAGCAGGTATTGATGACAAATATCTGGAGCAGTACGGAAAATACAAAGCAAAAATTGATTACAATCTTCTGAAAGAAAGTGACAAAAAGGATGGTAAACTGATCCTTGTAACTGCAATCAACCCGACACCGGCAGGTGAAGGAAAGACCACAACAACCGTAGGTCTTGCAGATGGTATGCAGAAACTCGGCAAAAACGTAATGGTAGCTCTCCGTGAGCCATCCCTCGGACCGGTATTCGGTGTAAAGGGTGGAGCAGCAGGCGGCGGTTATGCACAGGTAGTTCCGATGGAAGATATCAACCTTCATTTCACAGGTGACTTCCATGCAATCGGTGCAGCCAACAACCTTCTTGCTGCAATGATCGACAACCATATCTTCCAGGGCAATGCACTGAACATTGACCCGAGAAAGATCACATGGAGAAGATGTGTGGATATGAATGACCGTCAGCTCCGTAACGTAGTAGACGGCCTCGGCGGAAAGACAAATGGTATGCCTCGTGAAGACGGATATGACATTACTGTTGCATCCGAGATCATGGCAGTCCTTTGCCTTGCAAGTGACATCAAAGACCTGAAGGAAAGACTTTCCAGAATCATCATCGGATACACATATGGTAAAGTTGCAGAGCAGAAACCGGTAACAGCAGGTGACCTTCATGCAGAAGGTGCTATGACTGCACTTCTGAAAGATGCCCTGAAACCAAACCTTGTTCAGACACTGGAACACGTTCCGGCAATCGTACATGGCGGACCATTCGCAAATATCGCACACGGATGTAACTCCGTAACAGCAACAAAGATGGCTCTGAAGCTTGCTGATTATGCGATCACAGAGGCAGGCTTTGGTGCAGACCTTGGTGCTGAAAAATTCCTCGACATCAAGTGTCGTATGGCAGATCTGCACCCGAACGCTGTTGTTATCGTAGCAACTGTACGTGCCCTGAAATACAACGGTGGTGTAGCAAAAGCTGACCTCAACAACGAAAATCTGGAAGCACTGGAAAAAGGTATCCCGAACCTTCTGAAACATGTAAGCAACATCAAGAATGTATATAAACTTCCTTGTGTAGTTGCTATCAATGCATTCCCGACAGATACCAAGGCAGAGCTTGACTTTGTAGAGTCTAAGTGTAAAGAACTCGGCGTAAACGTTGCTCTTTCTGAAGTATGGGCAAAAGGCGGCGAAGGCGGAATCAAACTTGCAGAAGAAGTTCTGCGTCTGGTTGAAGAGCCAAACGACTTTACTTATTCCTATGAACTGGAAGGCTCCATCGAGGACAAACTGAACCAGATCGTACAGAAAATCTACGGTGGCAAGAGAGTTGTACTTACAGCAAATGCCCAGAAACAGGCAAAACAGCTTGAGGCTCTTGGTTTCGGCAACTGCCCGATCTGCGTTGCTAAGACACAGTACAGCCTGACAGATGATCAGACAAAACTCGGTGCACCGACAGACTTCGAAGTTACAGTACGTAACCTGAAGATTTCCGCAGGCGCAGGATTCATTGTAGCCCTGACTGGCGAGATCATGACCATGCCAGGACTGCCGAAAGTACCAGCTGCAGAGAGAATCGACGTAGATGAGACTGGAAAGATTACGGGACTTTTCTAAAAATATAAGGAACTTCCTTGCAAACCGTCAATGATTTGGCAATCAGGTAAAACCTTGTGCGAGGGGAGGGCGCTCACAGTTGCGAAGGCCGCTCTCCCCTCGCGCACCCCACCGGGCCACGCTAAAAGAAATTAATTTAATTAAACCAATAGAATGTCAGAGTACCAGGATACCCTCCTCCACACATAGACAGGGTGTTCTGGTACTTTTTGTATTTTTACATAGTTCTCATATTTGGCATTTTTGCATGAAAAACTGAAAATAAATATATGAATTTTGTCCAATTGTTATTATAATATAAATGTGCTATTCTTTAGTTACAAAATAATTTATAACAAAGTTCTGAAATACAGAACAACAGCGGGAGAACGTCAATGGATCAGGATGAGATCAAAGTTAAGTCATTAAAAAAAGCACTGGATGTTCTGAATTGTTTTTTGGTAAAGCCTACCTGGGGTGTCACAGAGATCAGCGACCGTCTTGGTCTGTACAAGAGTAATGTTTATGATATTCTGACGACACTGAAGGCAATGGATTATCTGGAGAAGGATGAAGAGACAGAGCGATATAAACTGGGAATGCAGGTTTTTGCATTGAGCAGGGCAATGGAAGAAACTTTTTCCATTATCAAGATAGCAATGCCATATATGCAGGAACTTGCCAATTTTACAAATGAAAGAGTATATCTTGCCATTCCTCATGATGGAGAGGTTGTATATCTGGAAGCAACTTATCCGGCTGAGTCTGTCAATCTGATGCGTTCTATTCTGGGTGAGAGAGCTGATATGCATTGTACCGGAATCGGTAAAGCAATGCTTGCAAATCTTTCGGAAGAAGAAATAAATGAATATCTTCAGAAAACCCTTACTGTCTATACAGATCATACGATTTCCGATCCGGTTCAGCTTAGAGCAGAGCTTGAGGCAACAAGGCAGAGAGGATATGCAATCGATGACATGGAGCATGAGTTTGGGGTGAAATGTGTGGCAATGCCTATTTTTGACAAGACTCATAAGCTATATGCAGCGATCAGTGTCAGCGGTCTTGCAGTTCATTTTACAGATGACCAGATTCAGGAATGGGCATTGTTGATCAAGAAATATGTGGCGAAGATCGAGAATCGTTTATCCTGAAAATACTTGTTAAGAAAGAATATATAGATAACAGACACTTTTATAAACAGCAGAAATTATTATAAATGTGAACGTGAGCTATTCGCGTTCACAAAAAAATATCTATATAACAGAACGATGTTCTGAAATACAGAACGAACTAAGATAAGGGAGGATGAAATGAAACTGATTATGGAAAAGTGTCCCACAGACATGTGTCATGCTTCCACATTACTGAAAATCGGACCGGACAGATTTCTTGCAGCCTGGTTTGGTGGGACAAAAGAAGGAAACGGTGATGTGGCAATCTGGTTCACCAGGGGAAATGAAGAACATTTTGAAGAACCGAAAATTCTGGCACAGTCCGAGGAAGCACACTGGAATCCGGTGTTGTTCCGGGTTGATGAAAAGAAGATCATCATTTTTTACAAAGTAGGAAATGAAATAAGTAAATGGCGGACCATGTACCGGGTTTCTGAAGACAACGGAGAAACTTTTGGAGAAGAAAAAGAACTGGTTCCGGGAGATCAGGGAGGCAGAGGACCGGTGAGAAACAAACCGATCCGTCTGAAAAGCGGAAGAATCCTGGCACCGGGATCTACTGAACAGGGAATTTGGAAAGCATTTGTGGATCGTTCCGATGATGATGGAAAAACATGGAATAAATCACAGGAAGTTGAAATCAGTCAGCTGGAGTATAAGAGTGGAGAGCGAACAGTCGGAAAAGATGACAGTTCCATTCCGGTAAGTGAGCAGTCTTTTTATGGAAGAGGTGTGATTCAGCCAACTTTATGGGAAAGTATCCCGGATCAGGTGCACATGCTTCTTCGAAGTACTGAAGGAATGATCTACCGGAGCGACTCCAAAGACGGAGGGGATACTTGGACGGAAGCTTATGCCACGGAACTTCCGAATAACAACAGTGGAATCGACATGATACGTTCCAAAGATGGAAAATTATTTCTTGTATATAATCCGATTGGAGTAAACTGGGGAGATAGAACACCGATTTCTCTTGTAGTTTCAAAAGACGATGGAAAGACATGGGAAAAAATCAGAGATCTGAGTACAGGTGAGGGCGAATTTGCATACCCGGCTATTATTCAGGATGAAGATTTTTTATATATCACATACACATACAAAAGGAAAAATATAGCCTTTTGGAAGATTAGAAAATAACAGGAAAGAGGAGGAAGAAAAAATGGAAAATCGTTTCCCGGGAGGTTCATGGCCGGTTATGCTGACTCCGTTTACAGAGGACAACAAAATTGACTATGATGGCCTGAAAGAACTGGTGGACTGGTACATCAAAAACGGTGTTTCCGGAATGTTTGCCGTATGTCAGTCAAGCGAAATGTTTTACCTGTCTCTTGATGAGAGAGTAAAATACGCAGCCAAAACTGTGGAGTTTGCGGCAGGAAGAGTTCCTGTCATTGCATCCGGACATGTATCAGACAAGATTGAAGATCAGATTACAGAGCTTAATGAAATCGCAAAAACAGGAGTAGATGCAGTAATTCTGATCACCAACCGTCTGGCAAAAGAAGATGAAGATGATTCTGTGTGGATCGAAAACTGCAAAAAAATTCTGGACAACATGGATCCGAATGTTCCGCTTGGCTTTTATGAGTGTCCGTATCCGTACAAGAGACTGCTTACACCGGAAACTATTTCCTGGTGTGCATCTACAGGAAGATTTTATTTCCTGAAAGATACCTGCTGTGATATTGCACAGATCCGAAAGAAGCTGGAAGTTATCGAAGGATCCAATCTGAAACTGTACAACGCAAATACAACGACATTGCTTGAATCTATGCGGGAAGGAGCAGCCGGTTTCTGCGGAGTTATGGATAATTTCCATCCGCAGCTTTACACATGGCTCTGCGAACACTATAAAGAAGAAAAAGCAAAAGAAGTTTCTGAATTCCTGACGATTGCATCGCTGATAGAGAGGCAGTATTATCCTGTAAATGCAAAATATCATCTTTCTGAGGTGGAAGGTCTTCATGTGACACTGAACAGCAGAACAAAAGATAAATCGGGGCTGACAGAAACATTTAAAGAAGAAGTAAGAGATCTTAATGAACTTACAAAACGTGTAGAACAAAAGATTGTGGGATAATCAAGGGAGGAAAAAATTATGGAGTGTAAAAAAGTAGCAGCACTGGTACTCGCAGGAGCAATGGCAGTAACGACAATGGCAGGATGTGGAAGTGCAGGTGGATCAGACAAGTATCCGGGCAAAGATATTTCTGTTATCATTCCGAAAGCAGCAGGTGGTGGAACTGATACCGCAGCAAGAGGTCTTCTTCAGTACATGAAAGAAAATCTTGATGGAGCTAATTTTGTAGCAACCAACAAACCGGACGGCGGCGGTGTTACCGGTATGGTAGAAACCTCAGCAGCAAAAGCAGACGGATATACACTTGGAATGGTAACTGTTGAGCTGGCAATGTTCCCATGGCAGGATAAATGCCAGGTAACACCGGAAGATTATGCAGCAATTTGTGCACCGATCGCAGCACCGGCAGCACTGATCGTACCAGCGGATGCACCATATGATTCCGTTGATGATTTTGCAGCATACTGCAAAGAAAATCCTGGTACCGTTCAGGTAGGAAACTCCGGTATGGGAGCTATCTGGCATGTGGCAGCAGTAAGTTTTGAAAAAGAATTTGGTGTGGAACTGAAACATATTCCTTATCCGAATGGTTCCGCAGATATTGCTGCGGCACTTACCGGCGGACATATTGATGCAACGATCGCTGATCCGTCCAGCTATAAGTCACAGGTAGATGCTGGAGAGATGAAGATTCTTGGTGTTATGTCTGAAGAACGTTCCAGCATTTATCCAGATGTTCCTACTTTCAAAGAATTGGGACATGATCTGGTGATCCGTGCATGGGCAAGTCTTGTAGCTCCGAAAGATACACCTGAAGAAATTCTGACGCAGCTGAGAGATGCAGCAAAGACAACCTGCGAAAGTGATGAATTCAAAGAATACTTCGAAAAACAGGGTATTGATCCACAGTGCATCATTGGAGATGACTGCCAGAAGATGATGGAAGATGACTATGCAATGTATGAAGATCTCTTAAAAGATATTGAGACTGAATAAACGGACTGTCATGCAGGCAGGAGGAAAATCCTTCTGTCTGCGTCATAGGAGGCAAATAAAATGGGAAACATGAAAAAAGCAAATTATATAATTTCTGTGATCATGCTTTTGGTCGGTGTGGGTGTTGTGGCGCTGGCTTCGTCACTTAAAATAAAAATTGGCGAAGGTGATCCGGGAGCCGGATTCTGGCCGATGATGCTTGGCATTCTGATCATTGTTTTTTCAGTATGCCTACTGATTTCAACGATTAAAAATAAAGAAAAACTTGAAGCAAAGACATTTACAATCTCAACACCGGCAAATATCAGAGTTTATATCCTTTTTGGAATTATTGTTCTGTTCTGTGTGGTGCTGTATTTTCTCGGATTTTATATTGGTGCACTGTTGTTCATTCCGGCACTGATGTATCTGATGGAAGTACGGAGCGTAAAGAAGATTGCTCTTACAACGATTATTACACTGGCAGCTGTTTATATTCTGTTCGGCATGCTTCTGAATATTTCTCTGCCGGCACCGATATTTATGAGATAAGGAGGTAGAAGAATGTCTGACATTTTAGTAGCACTTGGCAATGTATTTACGATAGGCAATCTGGCAGGCCTTATTTTCGGAACCGGTGCAGGTATCCTGATCGGAGCAATGCCGGGACTTTCTGTAAACATGGGTATTGCGCTTTTGTTTCCACTTACGTTTGCGTTCCAGGGAGTCGGTGGAATCCTGATGCTCCTTGGTATATACTGTGGAGCGATATACGGAGGATCCATTTCGGCAATCCTTTTGAAAACACCGGGCACACCGGCATCTGTAGCAACCACCCTGGACGGATATCCGATGGCAACGAAATTGAAGCAGCCGGGACGGGCACTTGGTTTATCTACGTTTGGTTCCACATTTGGAGGAATTTTCAGTGCAATCTGCCTGATCATCTTTTCTCCAATGCTTGCATCTGTGGCACTGAAATTTTCAAAACCAGAGTACTTTGCACTTGCAGTATTCGGACTTAGCATCATCACCAGTGTTTCTTCAGGATCTATCTTAAAAGGTCTTTTGGGAGGATTCATCGGACTGTTTATCGCAACTATTGGAATTGATAATCTGAGCGGTTCTGTGCGTTTTGCTTTTGGTTCTACATATCTTCTGGGCGGTATTTCTTTTGTACCGATTCTGATCGGACTGTTTGCTTTTTCTCAGGTTCTTCAGAGCGTGGAGGACTGTTATAAAGAAAAATATGTAAAAACAGATGTAAAACTTACCAGAGTATTTCCTACATGGGAGGATCTTAAGAGAGTGTTTGTAACACTTCTCCGTTCCTCTATTATCGGAACCTTTATTGGATGTGTACCTGGAACAGGTGGTGACATCGCTTCGTTTGTTTCTTATGATCAGGCAAAGAGATGGTCAAAATATAAAGACAATTTTGGCAATGGTGAACCGGAAGGTATCGTTGCTCCGGAGGCCGGAAACAACTCCGTATCCGGTGGTGCAATGATCCCGATGCTGACACTTGGTATTCCCGGTGATGGTGCGACTGCAATCATGCTTGGAGCATTGATGGTTCAGGGAATGCAGCCTGGACCGCTGCTTTTTAAAGAGCAGGCAAGCTCTGTATATGCAATTTTTATCGGCCTTCTTCTTGCAAACGCAGTTATGGGTCTTATGGGATTCTCTCTGATCAGAGTATTTGTCAAGGTTGTAAATATTCCAAAAGAGATCCTGCTCCCTGTTATTTTTACTCTTACTTTTGTTGGTGCCTATGCTTATAACAATTCCATGAACGATGTATTTGTAATGGTATTCTGTGGCTTCCTCGGATACTTTATGAATAAGACAGAGTTTTCCATGTCTGCAATCGTAATTGGTATCATTCTTGGAGCACTGGCAGAAACAAACTTCAGAGGCGCCCTTACCATGAGTGACGGAAACTTCTCCATTTTCCTGACTCACCCGATTTGCGCAGTTTTCCTTGCACTGGCAGCAATTTCCCTTCTGTCGCCGGTACTCGGACCTGTTGTAAAGAAACTTTTTGGCAAGGACAAACCAAAACAGGAGACAGGAGCATGATTTTTGATAAAATAGAAAATCTTGACAGATACAGAGAATTTGCAGAATACGGAAAACTCATAAGAGATTTTATAAAACAGGACAAAAGTGAGCATCTTGCGGAAGGACGCTATGAGCTGGATGGTGAGAAGCTGTTTGCTCTGGTGCAGACTTATGAGACAAAAGATAACGACGATGCCCGAATGGAAGCGCACAGAAAATATGCGGATCTTCAGTTTATGGAAGAAGGCGAAGAGCGTATTTATGTGGATTTTGCAGATGAACTGGAGGTGGAAGAAGACAGGACGCCGGTTCAGGACATTCTGTTTTACAAAAAAGCAGAGGATCACGGGTTCAATCTTCTTACAGAAGGAACATTCGGATATTATGCACCGCAGGATGCACATATGCCCTGCATAAAAAATAAAGAAAAGCAGAATGTCCGAAAGATCGTATTTAAGATTGCCGGGGACTGCCCGTCAGCCCGCCAATGATTTGGCAATCAGGTAAAACCTTGTGCGAGGGGAGGGCGCTCACAGTTGCGAAGGCCGCTCTCCCCTCGCGCACCCCACCAGGCCACGCAAAGCAAGAATTAATTCAATTAAACCAATAGAATGTCAGAGTACCAGGATACCCTTCTCCACACATAGATAGGGTGTTCTGGTACTTTTTGTATGTTTACATATTTAGGTAAAAGAAGAAATCTTTATATTTACGCCCAGGGGTTGTCAGGGGACCGGCGAGGTCCCCTGACGGGGTATAAGGGCAGCTCCCTTAGTTGACAAACAGAAAGAATCTGTTTAACATGGATTACAGATTTACAGATTATCAGGCGGGAGGCGTAGGTTATGACAGTAAAAGAAAGGCTGGAAGCTCTTCGTATTCTTATGAAAGAAAAAGGAGTCGATGCATATCTGGTTCCGACGGATGATTTCCACGGTTCGGAATATGTGGGTGATTATTTTAAATGCAGAAAATATATTACAGGTTTTACGGGTTCGGCAGGAACAGCGGTTATCATGAAGGATATGGCAGGACTCTGGACGGATGGCAGATACTTTATTCAGGCGGCAGATCAGCTTAAGGGAAGTACGATCGAACTGTTTAAATCCGGGGAACCGGGAGTTCCGACCGTCCATGAATTTCTGAAAGAAAAACTGGAACAGAAGATGTGTCTGGGATTTGACGGACGTACAGTAAGTGCGAAAGAAGCGGAAGAATTGCAGCAGCTTCTGGGAGAAAAAGACATTAGTTTTTCGGTGGATGATGATCTGATCGGGGAAATCTGGAAAGACCGTCCGGCACTTTCATGTGAACCGGTGATGGAGCTTGATGTAAAGTGGGCCGGTGAGACAAGAGCAGATAAAATTGCAAAGATCCGCGAGCAGATGAAAGCAAAAAATGCAGACGTTTTTGTACTGACTTCACTGGATGATATTGCGTGGCTTTTGAATATCCGAGGCAATGATATTCACTGTTGCCCGGTGGTGCTTTCTTATCTGATCATGACAGATACCGAGCTTCGGTTATATGCAAATGTCAGTGCCTTTGCGCAGAAAATCTGTGAGAATCTGGAAGCTGACGGAGTGAAAATTTATCCATATAATGAAGTCTATTCTTACGTGCAGGCGATACCGTCCGGCAGCAGAATCTTTCTCTCCAAATCCGGTGTCAACAGCCGTCTTGTGAGCAATATTCCGGCAGATGCGGTGATTTTGGATGAGGTAAATCTGACACTTCTTCCGAAAGCTGTCAAGAACTTTACAGAGATGGAAAATGAGAGACTCGCACACATCAAAGATGGTGTTGCGGTTACTAAATTCATTCACTGGCTGAAAACAAATGTGGAAAAAGAGACAATCACAGAATTGAGTGCGGCGGAAAAACTCTATCAATTCCGAAGCGAACAGGAGCATTTTCTCGGGGACAGTTTTGACCCGATTATTGCATATGGAACACACGCTGCTATTGTGCATTACAGTGCAACAAAGGAGACGGATATTCCGCTTGAGGCGAAAGGAATGGTACTTGCAGATACGGGCGGACATTATCTGGAAGGAACGACAGACATTACAAGAACGATAGTTCTTGGTCCGGTCAGCAATAAAGAAAAGAAATATTTTACCGCGGTTCTGCGTGGAAATCTGAATCTGGCAGCTGCGAAATTTAAGTATGGATGTACCGGATTAAATTTCGATTATCTTGCGCGTGGACCACTCTGGGAACTGGGAGAGGACTATAATCATGGCACCGGACATGGTGTTGGTTACCTTTTAAATGTACATGAAGGACCGAATGGTTTTCGCTGGAAAAATCTCCCGGATCATCCGGCACCGATACTGGAAGAAGGTATGCTTACTTCTGATGAACCGGGCTATTATCTGGAGGGAGAATTTGGAATCCGTCACGAGAATCTTGTACTCTGCCGGAAAGCAGAAAAGACTTCTTTCGGACAGTTTATGCGCTTCGAAACACTGACAATGGTACCGTTTGATCTGGATGGAATTGATCCGAAACAGATGTCTGACCATGAAAGAAAACTATTAAATGATTACCATCGCAAAGTGTATGAGACAATCACACCATACTTAAATGAGGATGAAAAAGAATGGCTGAAACAGGCAACCAGAGAGATCTGACCAAGGGAGAAAAAACAAAATATCGGCTTGCAAGAGCAATGAAAGAATGTATGAAATCCACTCCGGTAGAAAACATTACTGTAAAGCAGATTACGGAAGAATGTGGGCTTACCAGGCAGACTTTTTACAGAAATTTTCTGGATAAATATGATCTGATCAACTGGTATTTTGACAAGCTTTTGGCAAAATCTTTTGAGCATATGGGACAGGGAAAAACAGTTTACGATGCGCTTGTGAAGAAGTTTACTTATATTCAGGAAGAGCAGACATTTTTTGCTGCGGCATTTCGCTATGATGAACAGAACTCTCTCAGACAGCATGATTTTGAATTGATTCTAGAATTTTATGAAAATCTGATTTGTGAAAAAAGTGGCAAAAAAGCCGGAGAAAACATTCATTATCTTTTGGAAATGTACTGCCAAAGCTCGATCTATATGACGATCAGATGGGTGACAGGAGAGTTGACATGTACACCGGAGGAACTTGCTCAGACAGTGGTTGACGGTATGCCGGGAAAACTTGCAGAGGTTTTTGTGGATCTTGAAATTTTAAATTGACATTACAAAAATCCCGTAAATAAAGGGATTTTATTGAACAAACAGACGCTATATAGAAAATACACTGTCATTTTTACTGAACATGAATATATAAATTTGGAACAAATCACGAAAGTTACAGGAAACGTTACACTCAACGGATTTTGTAACTTTCTTTTTTATGGATGCATTGTTAATATAATGACAAAGTCCAAGCAAATAATGCTGTACAGATGCAAAAGACAATGTGCAGACAAGTAAGAAAGGAATGTTTAATCATGGCAAACAGAATCAATTTGAATGGAACTTCTTATCACGGAGCAGGCGCAATCGCTGAGATCGCAAACGAGGCAAAAGCACATGCATTTAAGAAAGCTTTTGTATGTTCCGACCCGGATCTGATTAAATTTAATGTTACAAGTAAGGTAACAGATGTCCTTGAAAAAGATGGCCTGGAATATGAAATTTACTCAGATATTAAGGCAAACCCGACAATCCAGAATATACAGAATGGTGTAGCTGCATTTAAGAAATCCGGTGCAGATTATATCGTTGCAATCGGTGGCGGATCTTCCATGGACACAGCAAAAGCAATCGGAATTATCATTGCGAATCCGGAATTTGAAGATGTAAGAAGTCTGGAAGGCACTGCACCGACAAAGAAACCTTGTGTACCGATCATTGCAGTTCCGACAACAGCAGGAACTGCTGCAGAAGTTACCATCAACTATGTTATCACTGATGTAGAAAGAAAACGTAAATTCGTATGTGTTGACCCACATGATATGCCGATCATCGCAGTAGTTGATCCGGAAATGATGTCTTCTATGCCTAAGGGTCTGACCGCTTCTACAGGTATGGATGCACTGACACATGCAATCGAAGGCTATACCACAAAAGCTGCATGGGAAATGACAGATATGTTCCATCTGAAAGCAATCGAACTGATTTCCAAATCTCTTCGCGGTGCAGTAGAAAACACAAAAGAAGGCCGTGAGGGAATGGCACTTGGACAGTATATTGCAGGTATGGGATTCTCAAATGTAGGCCTTGGAATCGCACATTCCATGGCACATACTCTGGGTGCTGTTTATGATACACCACATGGTGTTGCATGCGCAATGATGCTCCCGATCGTTATGGAATATAATCAGGAATGTACAGGTGAAAAGTACCGTGAAATCGCCCGTGCTATGGGTGTCAAAGATGTAGATTCCATGACACAGGAAGAGTACAGAAAAGCTGCAATCGATGCAGTCAGAAAGCTTTCTGTTGATGTAGGAATTCCGACAAAACTGGAAGCAATTAAAGAAGAAGATCTTCAGTTCCTTGCAGAATCTGCACACGCTGATGCATGCGCACCGGGCAACCCGAAAGATGCCAGTGTGGAAGATCTGAAAGATCTGTTCAGAAAGATTATGTGATTTAAAGAATCATATAAAACCGCAAAGGGACGTCGCCCGTCCCTCTGCACACCCTGGGCTGGGTGTGGATAAGAAATTTTGTTGTATGGGGAATCCTTTGAAAATATCTCCTGGTGTTTCAGGAGGGGAGATTTTCGTATGAAGGGTTCCTCTTTTTTATTGGATTTTTGAGTCTGGGAAGATGGTAAGGCAAGGCTTTCCTGCGAAATGACATACTATTGGGGGAACGGATGGATATTAGAATTATGTGTCAGGTTTCAGATGTGTTTGATATGAACTTGTGATATATTAAGTAAAAAGAAATCCATATCAGTGGCTGGAAGTAACAGAAAATAACTGGTAATCGGACAGTATTTTAATGTAAGGAGCAGGAGCAAATATGAGTGTAGAAGTTGAGATTAAACTAAAGATAAACAGCAGGACAGATATAGAGAGGGTTCTGGAAGAAACGGGTTTTGTGAGGGCAGATCTTGTTCTGGAATCGGATACTTATTATACGTCAGATCATCATGATTTTGCCGCTTTGGATGAGGCTTTTCGTGTACGCAGTACGGAGAATCGAATGACAGGCAAGAGGAGTGCAGCCATTACATACAAGGGGGCAAAAATGGATAATATTTCCATGACCAGACAGGAGTTGGAAACAACTGTAGGGGATGCCAAAATCTGTCGTAAAATACTCGAACACATCGGTTTTCGACCGGTACCTCCGGTAGAAAAGCTGAGACAGTATTTTCACAGGGAGAATATCACAGCGTGCGTTGATACTGTTACCAATCTTGGGGATTATCTGGAACTGGAGATTATTGTCGAAACAGAAGAAAAAAAAGAAGCAGCACTGGATAAGGTTAAAGAAATACTGCAGACGATCGGCTATTCTATGCAGGACACCACGAGAACTTCTTATCTGTCCATGCTGCTTGCAAAGTAGTACAATAACATGCCACAGAGCCATATCCCTTCCAGTGACTCTGCGGTATTTTTTGCATGTGGAAAATTTTATGAAAAAATCTGCATCCTTTTTGATGTTTTGCGCGTCTAATAAGTAGAAGCACATAAACAAAGCTTTTACACAACATTTCCTGACGACCGGTCGAATACAGGAGAATGGAGACTACGATGAATGAATTTTTGATACGAAAGGCGAAAAAAGGTGACAAAGATGTATATAACTGCACACAGCACGTATGGGACGAGTTTAAGCGTAAAATCAGCGGACAGGCAGAAACGCCGCAGGGAAGTAATGAAAAAACAATCTGGGATTTTCTTACAGGCAAGGGCTTAAATGCTTATGCCGTGGCTGGTATTATGGGTAATCTGTACGCTGAAAGCGGGCTTATGCCGAACAACTTACAGAATACCAATAACAATAAGCTGGGAAAAACGGACGCAGAATATACAGCAGCGGTGGATAATGGCAGCTATGGCAATTTTGTAAAGGACAGTGCAGGCTATGGGCTGGCACAGTGGACGTATTGGAGCAGAAAGCAGGCGCTGCTTAATCATGCAAAACAGGCGGGCGTATCCATTGCAGACCTTAATATGCAGCTGGGCTTTTTATGGGAAGAATTGCAGGGATACACAGCAGTAATGGACGCACTGAAAAAGGCGGGCAGTGTGCGTGCTGCATCTGATGCCGTTCTTACTGGATATGAAAAGCCAGCAGACCAGAGCGAAACAGTAAAGAAAAAGCGTGCAGAGTACGGCGAGGGATACTATAAAAAGTATGCAGCAGAAAACGGTACAAAGTATTACAGAGTGCGCAAGAGCTGGACGGACGCAGCAAGCCAGCTGGGGGCGTTTACGTCGCTGGAAAATGCAAAGAGCGCTTGCAAGGCGGGTTATACTGTATATGATGATAACGGCAAGGCGGTATATACCGCAGCGGGGCAGCAGGCAAGCGCAGGCGTTCCGTTTAGCGTACAGGTGGATATTTTAGACCTTAATATCAGAACGGGAGCAGGCACGAACTATGCAAAGACAGGAGAAACCACAGGAAAGGGAGTATTTACCATTGTGGAAGTGAAAGCCGGACAGGGCGCAAGCGCAGGCTGGGGACGCTTGAAGAGTGGCGCAGGCTGGATTAGCTTAGATTATGCCACAAGATTAGCTTAAGTTTTCGAGGGTGGGCGGTTTGCTGTCTGCCCTCTATTTTTTTTGCATATTGTGATAAATAATCATTGACAATATACCGAAAACGGTATATAATTAAACCATAGAAAGGAGATAGATACAAATAAGTGCAAAGCACTGGAAAGGAGAAAAGGGAATGGATACCATACATGATATACTGGAAATAATAAAGGACTTAGTAGAAATCTTAGTTTTAACATTAACAGCCCGCCAGCTGGTAAAACAAAAGAAATCTAAAAAGTCCAAGAAGAAAAAGTAAATACATAAGCTGCCCTGCAAAGGGCAGCCCCCCAAAAGGGGTATTGCTTTTCTAAAAACAGTATATCACACCCTACAAAAAATATGAATAAGAAAATCAGCTTTTTACTGGTGGCGTTAGTGGTACTTGATATTATGGACGGAGATTTTAAAACGCTATCCATACTGGACGGTGTGAAAGTGGCATTATATATAATATGCTTTGCATTACTGGTATGGAATAGAAGAGAGGGCAAGGCATGAATTTAGGCGAAAACATTAAAAAAGCACGAAAAGCGGCAGGCGTGACGCAAAAGGAACTTGCAGAGCGCCTGCAAGTATACCAGAAAGATATAAGCCGCTGGGAAAACAACGAGCTTACGCCAAACGCAATAACACTGGCGAAAATTTGCAGAGAGCTTAACGCCTCTGCTGATGAAATTTTAGAATTGAAGTAGAAACGAAAGCGAGGGCTTACTATGACAAAGAAAAAGGTAATTTTATTGGTAGTGGCTGCATTATTTGCAGTAAGCGGTTTAACGGCGCTGCCGTCTGGAAATATAACAGGTGGGGTGGGTTGCATTGTGATTGCAGCAGTATGCGCCTATTTTGGACTGAAAAAGAAAAGCGCAGGAAAAGAGAACGAAAACAGAACGTCAGCGCCTGCCGCCGCATCTGGTAGCAGGGTTTTAGATACAATCAGAACGAAAGTAGTAGGCGTGACGTTCAATAATGAGGACGGAGAAAACAGGCAGGATATTTTAAGCAGAATGTCCGGCAGTGAAGATATTACAGTAGAAAAGTACACATACAACGGAGAGCCTGCCGCATACGTAAAGTGGGGCGATAAGGTAATAGGCAATCTATCGGCAGAGCTGGCGGGGGACTTAGCGAGAAAGTACCCGAAAGCCCGCTACACCGCAGAAATACTGGAAATTTCTGGGGGGGGGTACAGACGTTCGGGTGCAATATAGAGCTTGACGTAATCGAGGACGCAACGCCCAGCGTAAGCCAGCATACGGGAGAAACTACAGTATATGTAGACCGTAGCAACAAAAAATACCATAGTAAGCCTAACTGTTCGGGAATGAAAAACCCAAAGAGCATACCGCTAAGCCAAGCAAAGAAGAAATACACCGCTTGTAAAAAGTGTTGTAAATAGGTAAAGGCATAAGCCGCAGACTTGTAAAAGAGTTTGCGGCTTTTCGTCGTATATGGGGAAAGAACAGGAACGAAAGAGAGGTAGCAGAAATGGCGAATAAGAAAGGCAGCCGACAGCTGACATGGACAGACCGTATAAGTATTGAGGCATTGAAAAAAGCAGGGCATAGCGTGATAGAGATAGCAGAACAGCTGGGCGTACACCGCAGCACTATATACAATGAGCTTAAGCGAGGGGAATATATGCACAGAAATAGCGACTATACAGAAACATTAAGTTATAGCCCAAACAAGGCACAAATGAAAGCAGAGGAAAATTTAAAGGCAAGGGGTACACAGCTTAAAATAGGAAACGATATTGCATACGCAAATTATATAGAGGATAAAATAGTAAATGAAGATTATAGCCCAGCTGCGGTACTGGGAGAATTGAAAGCACAGGGGAAAGAGGGGGAATTTTCCGTAACAGTATGCGTAACGACCTTATACAGCTACATTGATAAGGGTATTTTCCTTAAGCTGTCTAATAAGAATTTGCCAGTAAAGAAGAATAAGAAGAGAAATTATAAGAAAGTACAGAGGCAACAGAAAAGGGCGGCAGCAGGAGAGAGTATAGACAAACGCCCGAAAGAGATAGATACACGGGAAGAGTTTGGCAACTGGGAAATGGACAGCGTTTTAGGTAAGCGGGGAAAGTCAAAAAATACGTTGCTGGTACTGACAGAGCGGAAAACCAGAAACGAGATTATATTTAAACTGCCAGACCATACAGACGAGGCAGTGGTAGCGGCACTGGATAGATTAGAAAGAAAATGGGGCGCTGATATGTTTAAGCGGGTATTTAAGACAATCACAGTAGACAACGGCAGCGAGTTTGCAGATGCAGAGGGCTTACAGCGTTCTATTATCAACGAGGGAGAAAAGAGGACAAAGGTATATTACTGCCACCCGTACAGCAGTTGGGAGCGTGGCACAAATGAGGTAACAAATAAGATGATACGCCGGAAGATACCGAAAGGCACAAATTTTGACGACAGGACAGAGGAAGAGGTAGAGAGTATAGAGAACTGGATAAACGGATACCCACGCAAAATACATGGCTATCATTCAGCAGGGGAACTATTCGAGGAAGAGGTAAAGCAGCTTGCATAAGAACGGAAATAGGGAGCGTGAGAGGCTGGCAGCAGTGGCAGCCTTACTATTGCGCTGCCTAAAAGTGAAAATATACAATAAAACAGGCTACGTATTGTGCAAAACGGCAAAACGATAAAAACATGAAAAAATGTCGAATTTAATGTTGACATTTTTAGAATGAATGAAATAATAAGATAGTATTTTACTTTTTGGGTGGAAACGGGTATCATATGGGTAACAACGTTTTCACCCAAGGAGGAGATTATCATGAAGATTGGTTTTATCGGTTGTGGAAATATGGCGACAGCCATTTTAAAAGGAATTCTGAAAAGCAGTGAGGTGGCAGCAACAGATATCATTGCATCTGCCAAAACAGACAAAACCCGCGAAAAGATTGAGAAGGAACTCGGCATTCAGAAGGCGGATACGAACGCACAGGTTGTGGAATTTGCCGATGTAGTTTTTCTGGCAGTGAAACCGCAGTTTCTGGAAGAAGTGCTGGATGAAATCAAAGATAATGTAAAAGAAGGACAGATTTTTATTTCCATTGCACCGGGTAAAACTTTGCAGTGGCTCGGGGAACATCTGGGAGAAGGGACAAAAATCATCCGTACAATGCCAAATACACCGGCGATGGTCGGAGAAGGCATGACAGCTCTTTGTGTGAATGATCTGGTGACAGAGGAAGAGACAGCGCTGGCAGTAAAACTCTGCAATACCTTTGGTAAGTCAGAAGTGATCCCGGAACATCTGATGGATGCAGTGGTTGGAGTTTCAGGAAGTTCTCCGGCATATGTATTTATGTTTCTTGAGGCGATGGCAGATGCAGCGGTTGCGGATGGAATGCCGCGTGCACAGGCGTATAAATTTGCGGCACAGGCCGTACTCGGAAGTGCGAAACTGATGCTGGAGACAGGCAAACATCCGGGTGAACTGAAAGATATGGTATGTTCACCGGCAGGAACGACGATTCAGGCAGTACGTGTTCTGGAAGAAAAGGGACTGCGCAGCGCAGTGATCGAGGCACAGTTGGAGTGCGTGAAGAAAGCAAAAGGAATGTAATTTTTCTGAGAAAACAAAAATAGCAGGTACGAGATTTTTCCACTGTAATAGAAAGCCGACAGTTACTTACTGTGAACGGGGAATATTACAGTGGATTTTTTTTACATATCGAGGAGATGGCAGTGGTACAGCAAGCGTTCCAAAATTCTACAATTGTAGAAAAAAAGAATTGACAGAAATGTTCTACAGATGTAGAATAAAAACAACTTCTACAAAAGTAGAAAATAAAAGTCAAAGGGAGAATCTATTATGAAGATGAAATCTGCAAAATTAATGACACTGATGACAGCTGTGGCGCTGGGCATTTTTTCCGGTGGAAATGTTATGGCCGCCGGGAATGGTGATTTTTATATGCAGCCACCGGCAGATTCCGGATGGCAGAAGGCGAATACGGAAGGGGCTTATGCAAGTTACACAAATGGCAGTGATTATATAATTGTCTATAAATATTCGGTGGATGATGATAAGGTGGAAATTGCCAGATGTGATGATACATATGAGGCATGTTATCAGACGATTTATTCTGAGGGAAAAAGCTTGTATATGGCGGTTGGATATGCAAAAGATGCAGATGATATCAGTGAAGTAAGAAAACTGATAGAGGACATTTCCTATCCGGGAAATCCGTCTTCTGCAAGGCAGGAAAGTGATGCAGTTACTTATGATTCTACATCCAAGAATGCATCTGACAGCCAGAGTGTGGGAGCGACCTCCTCTTCTTCAGATGCAGACGGAAGTGACTCGGATGGGGAAAGTTCTTCAGAAGAAAATGCAGATGTTCTTTCTACAGCTACGCTGACGTTATTTGATAGCAATGGAAACAGTGTTTCTGTAGACAGAATCATTTATAAAAACTATGACAGTGAATATATCGGTGATGATGGAACAGTCTACACGACCGACGATGAGATTTATTTTACAGACCAAAACGGTAAGACCTGGCAGGCATTGAATGATGATACACATTATATGGGAGCAGAGCTTGAACAGCACACCCTTACAGATGCAGACGGCAACAGCGTGACAGTTACACAGACTACAAATGGAGATTACTATTTCCGTGATGATAATGGGACAGGATTTACTGATAACGGTGACGGAACATGGAGTGATGAGAATGGAAACAATTATACAGAAAACTGACAAGTGAGTTGTTTCGTTTTGAAAAGGAAACAGTTGTAATTGGTTGCGAATATGATACAATTAAATTGATCCTACATTTGTAGAAATTAGTGACAGAGGGAGGCGAAAAAGTGAAAAAAACATATCAGAGGCTTCCGGAATCAGAACTTGATATTATGCTTGTTCTGTGGAATGGCACTCCGCCGATGACGCGACCGGAGATCGAAAAAGTAATCAATACCAGGAAAAATCTTGCACCGACAACAATCCTGTCATTGTTGACCAGACTGGAAGCCAAAAATTTTGTAGAAGTGACCAAGCAGGGAAAAATGAATCTATATACGCCGTTGATTTCACAGACAGATTATCAGGCACATGAGAGCCAGAGTGTTCTTGAGAAACTTTATGGAAATTCACTGAAAAAATTTGTAACATCCCTTTATCAGGGGAAAAAAATCAGTTCGGAAGAAATTCATGAGCTTAGCGATTTTCTTAAGGAGATCGAAGACAGGGAGGAATAGTGGATTGTGGAAGTATTTGTTTTGCATATTCTGAAATTAAATATTATTGCGGCAATTGTAATTTTACTTGTAAAATTGCTTGCGCGTCCACTTAAAAATAAAGTATCAGCCAGGTGGAAATATTTCATATGGATGTTTGTCGTGCTCAGCCTTCTGATTCCGATACGTTTGCCGGCTGCATTTTCGATTGTGGATTTTAAAGTGCAGCAGTCTGTCACGGAAAGCGGTGTTCAGAGGAAGGTGCAGACTACAAAGGTCTCTGATACTGCACAGCCTGTGAGTGAAAATACACAGAATTTCGCAGGAGTTTCCATTCAAAAGCCATCGGCTATTCATGAGAATGGTAAATGGGCGGGAATTGCAGCAGGTATTTTTCTTACAGTCTGGCTGATTGTGGCAATCCTGAAAATGACGGGAGAATTTGTGGCGTACTATCTGTCAGTGAAAAATCTGGAGAGAATGAGTCTTCCGGTCAGTGATCCGGTAAGCATTCAGATATACAGAAAGGCATGCAGAAACAGACATATTCGAAAAGCTCCGGAGCTGAGGCAGAATGCAGGACTTACGACACCGCTTCTGGCCGGGCTTTTTCGTACAAGACTGTATCTTCCGGCAACCGGTTATTCGGCAGAAGAACGAAAACTTGTATTCTATCATGAACTGACACATTATTACCACAAAGACCTCTGGTATAAGATGCTCCTTCGAATCGGTGCTTCTGTGTACTGGTTTAATCCATTTCTTCTTCTGATGTTGAAGGAGGCAGATGAAGACATTGAGAATCTGTGTGATACGGCAGTCGTACACAGCGTGAACAAGAAGGAATGCAGTATGTACAGGCAGCTGCTTCTTCGAACTGTTGCAATGGATAATCAGGTTCCGTATGTAACAGCGAGCCTGAATGACAGCGGAATGGTATTCAGGGACAGAATTATGTATATGATAAATATACGAAAGCTTCGAAGAGGAATCCTTCCGGGAATTCTGATGGCGGCGCTTTTAGCAGGTGGTAATCTGGCGTTTAATATTTCGTCAGAACTAACGGAAGCTGCAGTGTCTGCCGGTACGGAAAGAACCGGTCAGGCAGAGGGGAATGAGATTCGTAATGAGAATCCGATGCAGCAGACAGAGAAGACTTCTGAACTGGTAGATATGCAGGAAATCACGGAAACACAGAGCGGGCAGGATGATACAGAAGTAACGGATGCAGAGAATATGTCACAAAATGTGGAAAAATCCACAGAAAAAAATGCTACGGAAATGTCATCTGTATCTGACGGGGAAAACAATGCGCAGGCAACGGAAAATACAACCTCTGAAAATGATTATCCTACCGATGGTGATGGCTATTATTATGAGCAGCTGCCGGACGGAGTGCCATACACCAGTGGATTCAGTGGTTCTTCCGGAGTTGCATCAATCGTGGCAGCTGGCGAAGGTGATACCGAATCCAGAGTTCTTTACGATAACGGAAACGGAACTTATTCTGATGATAATGGCTTCCGTTACAGTTATCAGGGAAATGGTGCCTGGGCAGATGCCAATGGAAATTCCTATAGTACATGGAATGATGAGAATTATCATTTCGGAATCGAACTGGAGCAGCGTGAGCTTCAGGGCGTCAATGGAACGGTGGATATAAAAGAGACTACAAACGGTGATTATTATTATCGTGATTCAAACGGTGTAGGCTATACTGACAATGGTGATGGTACCTGGACTGATGAGAATGGAAATACCTATACGGAATAGGAATATCCCGAGTGAGTCACACGTTGACTGATACTAGAATTTAAAAAGTATTTATATGTTCATGAATGGCAGTGATGAACTGCTGTGCAGCAGGAGAGAGACCGGCATAGGAACGGATACCGATACCAAGTTCTCTGGAAAAATTGGGTTCCAGAGGCAATGCCTGAATCTGGGCACGTGCATTTCCGATAACAAGATTTGGAAGCATGCTGATTCCGAGATTATTGGCAACCATAGAGATCACCACATGATCATCCATGGAGGAAAAACGGATATCCGGTTCGATGCCGGTTTCTTTCAGTACCTGATGGATGTCATAATCGATACCTTCCGCGGAAATAACGAAAGGCTGATTGGCCATTTCTGTGATTGGGAAAGCTTTTTTGTTAGGGCAAGGCCCTGTTTTACATTGTGAAGTTTTTCGTTGATCCGAAAAACGGAACTTTAAATGTTATGAAAGATCTGGCAAAAGAGGGTATGACAATGATCGTAGTCACTCATGAGATGGGATTTGCCCGTGATGTGGCGGACCGGGTTATTTTTATGGCAGACGGATATGTGGTGGAAGAGGGAAAACCTTCGGAAATGAATACATTTGACATTTTTATATAAAATAGTTATAATTCTAACGTTTGGAATTATAACTATTTTATTTTGCCCGAAAGGAAGGGAAAATGATATGGATACATCATTGCATTATCTGACAATGGCAAATCAGATGCTGATCCAGAAGCGATTGCTGGAGCGTGTGAAAGCTTCGGGGCTTACGCTTGGACAGCCCAAAGTGTTGGATTATCTGAAAGATCATGACGGTGCTAGCCAGAAGGAGATCGCAGCCGGATGTTTAATAGAAGCCGGATCACTGACCTCAATCCTGAATCGTATGGAAGAAAAAAATCTGATTGAACGTCGGATGCTCAATGGCAACAGGAGAACCTTTCATATTTTTATGACTGAATCTGGAAAAAAAAGCCAGAAACTGGTTGAGGAAGTTTTCAGGGAAATTGAAACGACTGCCTGGAAAGATATTTCGCCGGAAGAAGCAGAAGCTTTTATGGCGGTTTATCATAAAATTTATAAGAACCTGTCTGAGACAGGCTGTGAACATACAGGGAAAGAGGAAAGTAACAAATGAACAAACTAAAAAGATATGTGATTTTTCTGATCGGGCTTTTTGTGAACTCGCTCGGTGTCAGCCTGATCACGAAAGCAAGCCTTGGAACATCGCCAATTTCATCAATTCCATATGTACTGAGTCTTAGCTTTCCGTTTACACTTGGAAACTTTACAATATTTTTCAGTATATTTCTGATCTTACTGCAGCTTTTGATCTTGCGCAAAAACTTCAAGCTGGAACACGTATTACAGATTCCGGTTTCCATCATCTTCGGATATTTTATTGATCTGACGATGCTTCTGTTTGCATGGGTAAATCCACAGGTATATATCATGAAGATCATTTATCTGCTGATCGGATGTCTGATCCTTGGATTTGGTGTATATATGGAAGTGCTGGCGGATGTTGTCATGCTGCCGGGCGAATCTTTTGTCCGTGCAATTGTTCTGACATGGAAGACAAACTTCGGAACGACAAAAATCTGTTTTGATGTGTCAATGTCAGTGATCGCAGCAATCCTTTCATTTGTATTTACCGGACGTCTTAACGGAGTGCGTGAAGGTACGATCATTGCGGCACTTTTGGTTGGATTTATCGCGAGAGTGGTAGGTAAAAAACTTGCGTTTGTAAAACCGATGCTGTTCCCGGAAGAATATGTCGGAGAGAATGCAGAAAGTACAGACAAAGTGCAGGCTGACAGCAAATCAGTGCATGCTGCACAGCGTAATGTAATTCTGATCGGCAGACAGTTCGGAAGTGGCGGCCACGACATTGGAAAAGCACTTGCAGAAAAACTCGGATATGCTTTTTATGATCAGGAAATTATTGAGATGACTGCCGGAACAACAGGGTATACACCGGAATTTATTCAGAAGAATGAAGAAATGATGACCAGCAGTTTCCTGTATGATCTTGTGAATCAGATGTATATGTATGCGCAGGCAGACGAGGAAGCACCGAAGGATAAAATATACGAGGCAGAATCTAAAGTTGTAAAAGAACTGGCAGAAAAAGGAAACTGTGTGATCGTAGGTCGCTGCTCGGATTATGTACTGCGGGATAACCGTAACTGTCTGAGAGTCTTTTTCTCTGCTCCAATGGAAAACAGAATGAAACGTGTTATGGAACGTCTGCATCTCTCTGAAAAAGATGCAAGACAGAAAATCCAGAAGGAAGATAAATGGCGCGCAGATAATTATCGCTATTATACGGGGCGTATCTGGGGCGCAGCAGGGAACTTTGATCTGACAGTGAATACAGCGTTTGGAGAGGATTACATTGAGATGTGTATCCGTGAGGCGATGAAACGATAAGATAAATACAAAAACAACAAAATAAAGATATAAAAACCGACAGGTATTCGCTACAATAAAAGCAGAAAATACAGGTCGGTTTTTATATTATATAAGGCAGGATAAGATACCTGTCAGACAGAGAAAGGCAGCAGAAATGGTAAGAATCAGTGATATTATACGTGCAGAATTAGATTAAAAAATTTTTCCTCTTTAAAAACAGATGCCAGGGTGCTAAGATAGGCAGGGTGAAAATCAATTATTACGGAGGAAATATAAATTGACAGAAAAAAACGAGACACAAAAGAAAAAAGATCTGCCGGTGCTGCGGGGTGAGCTGGCATTGCTGGTGGTTGTACTGATCAACAGTCTGGGCGTTGTGCTGATGCTGTATTCCGGATCCGGAATTTCTGCAATCTCCAGCGTACCATATGCATTCTCAGAAGTATTTACGAAGGTTTCCCTCGGCACCTGGACCTATATTTTCCAGGGACTGCTGGTATTATCCCTGATGATCATGCGAAAGAAATTTGTCGCACCGTATCTTTTCAGTTTTGTTGTTGGATTTGCATTCAGCGAAATGCTCGATGTACATGAGATGTGGATTAATGTGCTGCCGACAGCAATCGGATACCGGGTCATTTATTTCATTATCAGTTATCTGCTTCTCTGCATCGGAATCGCACTTTCCAACCGCTGCGGCCTGCCGATCATTCCGACAGACCTGTTCCCGAGAGAGCTGGCAGATATCACGAAAGTACAATACTCCAGAATCAAGATAGGATATGATGTTACCTGTCTTACAGTAACTGCACTGATGACCTTAAGTATCCTCGGACATCTGGACGGACTCGGAATCGGTACGATCCTTGCCGCATTTACCATGGGAAAAGTAATCGGAATGATCGGCGACAAGATGGATCAGCGTGTAAGATTCGTATCCTTTATGACAAAGAAAACAGCATAAGAAACTATCGTTTACGTAACTGGGAAACGATATACATAATCACACCGGCAACGATCATAACCGGGATCAGGACACCGAGAATCGTGACCAGCAGAAGTAATACGACAGCAGCAATCAAAATGACAGCAACTTTACCGTACCATGTGGAAAGATCCAGCTTAAAGCTGTGCTTCTTAACATGCCCCCGGGCGGAATCGGAGCTGTCATATTTGTTATAATAGGAATCTGCTTCATTGTATATAGCAGAATATGTGCTTCCGTTCTGCGGATTGCCGGCACCGACTTCTGTATCAAGAAGCGTCCGGGCAATCAGGCGTGGGTCACCGAGCTCACTTAAGACCTCAGTTTCAGTACGGCCTTTTTGCTGCTCATCTTCGATATAATTGCGATAATACTGCACATGTGCAGCAACATTTCCTTCCGGCATCCGACCGGAAAGCTGATTATATAAAATATCAAGAAATTCTGTTTTACTCATCATTTATCTCCATATGAAACAAATTTATATCAGGATTTACACCCCTTTTTCAGATTGGCAATATCATACCACACATATCCACACCGGCAAAGAGATTGAAGTATTAAATTTTTCTAAAAACAATACTGCAAAATTGCGACAAAAAAGGAACTTGTCTGACAAAAAAGGAACTGGTATAGTATATAGCAGAGATTCTATATAATGAAAAGCAACAAGAGGGGTGGAGTAATGTTAAAAATTTTTCTGGCAGAGGATGAAGTCATTGTAAGAGAGACTATTAAACGTATGATTCCGTGGGAAGAACTGGGGTTTGAACTTGTGGGAGAAGCCGCGGATGGAGAGATGGCACTTCCATTACTGATCAGGCAGAAACCCGATCTTCTCATCACAGATATCAAAATGCCGTTCATGGATGGACTGACGCTTGCAAAGCTGGCAAAGAAAGAACTTCCGGAACTTAAGATCGTGATTCTTAGCGGATACGACGATTTTAATTATGCGAAACAGGCAATCAGCATCGGAGTGGAGGAATATCTCCTGAAACCGATTACCAAGAATGCATTGATCGAGCGTCTTTCCGAGATACGAAGCCGTTACGAACACGAAAAGACACAGAAAGAATACTACGAGAAATTTCAGAGAGAAATGCAGGTTTATGAGAAAAACAGCAACCGGGATTTTTTTGAAGCACTGGTATGTGGTTCCATGGATATGATGGAAGTGTATAAAAAAGCTGAGAAACTGGGACTGGATATTGTAGCAGAGGCATATAACATCCTGATTTTTACGATGAATTCCGAGGAGGATTTTTCAGGTCAGAAGGAAGGCTATTCCGAGTGGGAGGCAGAGTCACTGGAAATGTTGGAAGATTTTTTTTCCGATAATACTTCGGCAATGCTGTTTCGCTGCAATATTTTTTCTTATGGTGTCCTGATTAAAGGACAGAAAGAAACAATTGATGAAAATACCAGGAGCTGCATTGATGAAATCAAAAAGATTCTTGACCGGAAAGAACAAAAAAGGCAATGGTTTGTTGCTGTCGGAGAATCGGTAGAGCGTCTGAGTCAGCTGCAAAAGAGTTACCACAGTGCATCCAGAGCTTTTTCCCAGAGATATCTGTATGGTGAAAATATTCTTTACTATGATGAGATGGAACTGATGGAGCATCGCAGTGGTCAGGCAGATACAAATGATAATGCTTATCTGAAAAACGTAGATGTTAATGCACTGAATCCGGCTATTTTGCAGAAGTTTTTAAGCAATGGTCTTCAGGAAGAAACCGAAAACTTTGTAAAGGACTATTTTTATGCAATTGGGCAGGAGCCGATGGAATCACTTGTATTCCGAAATTATGTCATTCTGAATGTACGTTTTTCGGTGCTCTCTTTTCTGAAAAGTCTGGGGTGTGACACAGAAGAAATGGAACCGGAAAATACAGAGGAAATTCTGGCAGAGAGTGGAAAAAACATAGAAAGTGCTATTACATACGCGAAAAAAATGATTTCTCAGGCTATCACGATCCGGGATCAGAATTCCGGTAATAAGAATCGAAGCATTCTGAAGACTGCGGTGGATTTCATTGATGAACATTATATGGATGAAGACATTTCGCTTAATACAGCTGCGAATGTGGCAAATGTAAGTTCCAATCATTTCAGTGCATTGTTCAGTCAGAATATGGGACAGACGTTTATTGAATATCTGACTACTCTTCGTATGAACAAGGCGAAGGAACTTTTACGCTGCACGGGCATGCGTTCAAGCGAGATTGCAGGAGAAGTCGGATATAAGGATGCACATTATTTCAGTTACCTTTTCAAGAAAACACAGGGTATGACTCCGAGTGAATATCGAAAAGCCCGGGAGGAAAAAGCATGAGAGGAGTACCCCGGAAAAGAAAAAAGCAGATGGGACTTAAGAAACGTATGAACAGACTTCTGTTCAGTACGATGATTCCAATGGCCTGTCTGCTGGTTATTCTGCTTGTGATCTTCTGGCAGTATGCAGGGCAGTATAATAAGCTGTCGGAGAATCTGGCGGTCAGCAGTAAATTTAATCTGAGTTTCAAGGATGAACTAGATCTGGAAATGTATTATCTGGCAATCGGCTCAAAAGAGGCAAGTGAACTGGATGATGTTGTGGGACAGGTGGAAGATGCGCAGCAGATTATGAAAAAGTTGCGTCAGAATACATACCATGCCAGTGGCGTAAAATGTCTGAACAGTCTGGATGCATATCTGGATAATCTGAAAAAGAGAATGCTCCAGTTGATGGCAATCAAAGAATATGATAAACGAATGGAATTCATGGACAGTAACATTCGTATCATCACAGGGTTGATCATGCAGGAGATGCAGAATTATATCTATAATGAATCTATGTATCTCGTAAAGGTTGAGACGAATCTTACACGCCGAGTTAAGATTTTGATATCGGGGATGGCGGTATTGCTGATGGCAACATTGGGAATCCTGATGAGAAGATCATTCCGTCTGACTGGTGGAATCATTCGCCCGGTAACAGAGATGCTGGATAAGGTAAAGAAGGTCGGACGTGGAAACTTCGACGTTCTTCCGGTTGCGGCGGAGATTATAGAGATTGAGGAACTGGATCAGGGCATTAATAAGATGGCACGCAGAATCAGCGGACTTCTGGAAAATGTCCGTCAGGAAAAAGAAATGCAGCATCTGACGGAACTCCAGCTTATCCAGGCACAGGTCAACCCGCATTTTCTTTATAATACTCTGGATACGATCGTGTGGCTGATCGAAGGTGGAATGACGGACGATGCCGTGAAGATGATTTCCAGTCTTTCTATTTTCTTCCGCACATCACTTTCGAAGGGAAATGACATCATTCCTCTTGCGGAAGAAAAAAGACACACGTTGAGTTATCTGGAAATTCAGCAGTTCCGTTATCATGATATTCTGGAATTTGAATTGTCCATACCAAAAGAAATGGATGTAATACAGGTTCCGAAACTTTCTATTCAGCCTCTGGCAGA
The DNA here is from genome assembly GCF_003460065.1 of Ruminococcus sp. AF17-22AC. NCBI lineage: Bacteria > Bacillati > Bacillota > Clostridia > Eubacteriales > Oscillospiraceae > Ruminococcus > Ruminococcus sp. AF17-22AC. The sequence goes on along the minus strand of NZ_QRXT01000008.1, from coordinate 19,211 downwards.
AAATGCCCTTTATCATGGAATAAAAAATCGCCGTGGTAAAGGTAAGATTACGATAACCGGCAGGGAAGAAGAGAACGCAATTGTTCTTACAGTCAGTGATAACGGACAGGGAATGACACCGGAGCGTCTTCACGAAGTACAGGAATCAATACGGACAGGGGAAAGAGCCGGATTCGGGCTTGCAGCAGTAGCAGAACGAATTGCTTTGTACTATGGACCGGGGTATGGAATGACGATTTCTTCTAAAGAAGGTATTGGTACTACCGTGGAGATCCGCCTTGGAAAAAATATTCAACCGAAATCGTAAAAAAATCAACCTGTTAAAATCATGACAGATAAAAGCATAAAAGTATGAACTTTTTTCCGAAAATAATCCATGGAGTTTTCGTAACAAATTGCTATAATAAAACCATATTAAAAAACACGAACAAATGTAAAGGGAGGATTACAAAATGAAGAAAAAAATGGTGACAGCACTCTTGGCAGTATCAATGCTTGCAGGACTTTCCGCAGTGAACGTAATGGCAGCGGATGACGACACAATTACAGTTGGTTTCTCACAGGTAGGAGCAGAATCTGACTGGCGTACTGCAAACACAGAGTCCATGAAATCTACTTTCTCAGAAGAAAACGGATATGAGCTGATCTTTGATGATGCGCAGCAGAAACAGGAAAATCAGCTTACAGCAATCCGTAACTTCATTCAGCAGGAAGTTGACTATATCGTACTTGCACCTGTAACTGAGACCGGTTGGGATACCGTTCTTCAGGAAGCAAAAGATGCAGGAATCCCGGTTATCATCGTTGACCGTATGGTAGATGTATCTGACGACAGTCTCTACACCGCATGGGTAGGATCTAATTTCAAACTTGAAGGTCAGAAAGCAATGGCATGGCTGGATGCATATCTGGAAGCAAAAGGTCGCGGCGATGAAGAAATCAATCTTGTTGATATTCAGGGAACCATCGGAGCATCTGCTCAGATCGGACGTACAGAAGGATTTGATGAAGCTGTAGAAGCTCATGACAACTGGACAACACTTGCTCAGCAGTCCGGTGAATTCACACAGGCTAAAGGACAGGAAGTTATGGAATCTATCCTGAAACAGAGTGGTGATGACATCGACGTTGTATACTGCGAGAACGATAATGAAGCATTCGGCGCAATCGATGCAATCAAAGCAGCAGGATACGAAGTTGGCGGCGAAGAAGGCCAGATTCTTGTAATGTCTTTCGATACAACAAACGCAGGTCTTACACAGACACTTTCCGGCGAGATCACATGTGATACAGAGTGTAACCCACTTCACGGACCACGTGTAGAAGAAATCATCCAGAAACTGGAAGCCGGCGAAGATGTTGACAAACAGGCATATGTGGATGAAGTTGCATTTGCAGCTGACGATACTGTAACAAAAGTTACAATCGATGGAACAGATTATGACATCACACCGATCACTCAGGAAATTATCGACGGACGTGCATACTAATCTTGAATAACTTGAAATTAAACTGAAGCATAGTTATAAGTAATGAGCCCGGGGCGTGGAACAGGATCCAGATTAGAAGGATTTTATGGGCCACGCCCCTTTTGCGCTCAAAAACAGGCAAAATAAATGGAAAAATGAAAGAAAACAGGGAATGGAGGAAAGAAAATGGAACAAAACATTGTTTTGGAAATGCGTGATATAAGTAAAAATTTCACCGGTGTCCGTGCCCTTTCCCATGTGGATTTTACACTTCGAAAAGGTGAAATCCATGCACTGATGGGAGAAAACGGAGCCGGAAAATCAACACTGATCAAAGTTCTGACCGGTGTACATGAATTCGAAAGTGGTTCCATTCATATGAATGGTGAAAATAAAGATATCATCAATCACTCGCCGCAGGAGGCTCAGGCAAACGGTATCAGTACCGTATATCAGGAGGTAAACCTCTGTCCGAACCTGACCGTTGCGGAAAATCTGTTTATTGGACGTGAACCGCGTAATAAGGCGGGAATGATCAGCTGGAAGGAAATGAATGCACGTTCTGCAAAGCTTCTGGAAAGTCTGAATATCAATGTTCCGCCGACACAGATGCTGGATGAATGCTCTGTGGCAATTCAGCAGATGATCGCGATTGCGCGTGCTGTTGATATGAAATGTAAAGTACTGATTCTGGATGAGCCGACTTCCTCTCTGGATGATGAAGAAGTTGAGAAACTGTTTGTACTGATGCGCCGGCTCCGCGGTGAAGGCGTAGGAATTATTTTTGTCACACATTTCCTGGAACAGGTATATGCAGTCTGTGACAGGATCACAGTCCTTCGAAACGGAGAACTTGTAGGAGAATATGAAACGAAAGATCTTCCGCGAGTTATGCTGGTTGCCAAGATGATGGGTAAAGATTTTGATGATCTGGCAGATATCAAGGGAGACCATAAAGATAAAAAAGTCTTCTCAGATACACCTGTTATTGAAGCAAAGGGTATCGGGCATAAAGGAACGATCAAACCGTTTGACCTTAAGATAAATAAAGGAGAAGTAATCGGACTTACCGGACTTCTTGGATCCGGACGTTCTGAACTGGTTCGTTCCATTTACGGTGCAGATAAAGCAGATTCCGGTACACTGAAAGTAAACGGAAAAGAAGTAAAAATAGGCAGTCCTCTGGATGCGATGAAACTTGGCATGGCATACCTTCCGGAAGATCGTAAGGCAGAGGGAATTATTGCAGATCTTTCTGTAAGAGAAAATATCATTATTGCAATGCAGGCAAAGAAAGGTATGTTCCATCCGATGAGTCGCAAAGAGATGGAAGAAGCGGCAGATAAGTATATTGATATGCTGCAGATCAAGACAGCAAGCCGTGAAACTCCAATCAAGAGTCTTTCCGGTGGTAACCAGCAGAAAGTTATCCTTGGACGCTGGCTTCTGACAAATCCGGAATATCTGATTCTGGACGAACCGACACGAGGAATCGATATTGGTACAAAGACAGAAATACAGAAGATTGTGCTTGATCTGGCAGATCAGGGAATGGCAGTAACCTTTATCTCATCAGAAGTAGAAGAGATGCTTCGTACGTGTTCCAGAATGGCTGTTCTCCGTGATGGAGAAAAAGTAGGCGAACTGGAAGAAAGTGAGCTTTCACAGAGCAACATCATGAAAGCAATTGCAGGAGGTGACGATAAGAATGAATAACAGTAGATTAAAAAAGATCACACATGCGAGACTTTTTCTTCCTATCGTGTGTCTGATTGCGGTTCTTTTGATCAATGTGATCAAAACACCGGATTTCTTTAATATTACAATTCGAAATGGCGTTCTTTACGGATATGTTATCGACGTTATCAACCGAGCATCAGAACTTGTTATTCTTGCTGTTGGTATGACGCTTGTTACGGCGGCATCCGGTGGACAGGATATCAGTGTTGGTGCGGTTATGGCAGTTGCAGCAGCTGTGTGCTGCCAGATTTTATCAGGTGGAGCATCTTCTGTAACAGCTTATCAGAATTCTATTATTCTTGCAGTTGTGGCAGCGCTTCTTGCTTCTGCACTGTGCGGCGCATTCAACGGTCTGCTTGTAGCAAAATTGAACATTCAGCCGATGGTCGCAACTCTGATCCTTTATACTGCAGGACGTGGTATCGCACAGCTTGTTACCAACGGACAGATTACTTATATCCGTGTACCGTCTTTCCAGATGGCAGGTGGATATATCGGTAAATCCCCGGTTCCGACCCCGGTACTATTTGCAATCATAACTGTTGTGATCGTAGCTCTGATTTTGAAAAAAACAGCTCTCGGACTTTATATCGAAAGTGTTGGTATCAATGGTAAGGCGGCAAGACTGGTAGGTCTGAACTCCACCATGATTAAATTCCTGACTTATGTGATCTGCGGTGTGCTTGCAGGAATCGCCGGTCTCGTAGCATCCAGCCGTATCTATTCTGCAGATGCAAATAATATTGGACTGAACCTTGAAATGGATGCCATCCTTGCTGTTGCACTTGGCGGCAACTTCCTCGGTGGCGGTAAGTTCAGCCTGATTGGTTCCGTAATTGGAGCTTATACAATCCAGGCATTGACAACTACTCTGTATGCAATGAATGTAAAAGCTGATCAGCTTCCTGTTTACAAGGCAATCGTTGTTATTATCATTGTTACTTTACAGAGTGATGTATTTAAGAGATTCGTAGAAAGCCACAGAAGCAAAAAAGTTTCCGTTGCAGCAGAAGGAGGTCAGAAATAATGAAACAGAGAAAGAAAATGACAAGTACCGGATTTCTGCTGCTGATCACAATTGTCCTGTTTTTCGTTATGTATGCAGCAGGTATGGTGATTTTTGCAGACAAAGGTTTTGCTAAACCGCAGATGTTTCTGAATCTTTTTGTATCTAACGCAGGTCTTCTTGTAATTTCCTGTGGACTGACGATCGTTATGATCACAGGTGGTATTGATATTTCTGTTGGTTCCGTAACAGCGCTTGTTTGCATGGTTATGGCAGACCTTATGGAAAACAAAGGGGTAAGCGCATATGTTGCGGTACTTGCAGCACTTTTGATCGGTCTTGCTTTTGGTATCGTACAGGGATTCCTGGTAACCTATATGGGTATCCAGCCATTTATCGTAACACTCGCAGGTATGTTCTTCGGACGTGGCATGACAGCAATCATCAGCACCGATATGATTTCCATTAAGAATGAATTATTTTTGAAATGGGCAAATTACAGATTCTATATGCCATTTGGCTCCACAAACAAAAAAGGAAAATTTATCCCGGCATATATACCGCCGACAGTTGTGATCGCAATTGTTGTAGTTCTGATCATTGCAATCCTTCTGAAATATTTTAAATTCGGACGTAAACTGTATGCAATCGGTGGAAACAGACAAAGTGCTCTTATGATGGGCCTTGATGTAAAGAAAACAATGTTCCGCGCTTATGTACTGGATGGTTTTCTTGCAGGCCTCGGCGGATTCCTTTTCTGCCTGAACAGCTGCGCAGGTTTCGTAGAGCAGGCAAAAGGCCTTGAAATGGATGCAATCTCGTCAGCAGTTATTGGTGGAACACTTCTTTCCGGCGGTGTTGGTACCCCAATCGGATCTATGTTCGGTGTACTGATCAAAGGAACGATTTCCAGTCTGATCACTGCTCAGGGTACTTTATCAAGCTGGTGGGTACGAATCGTACTTTCCGCACTGCTCTGCTTCTTCATTGTTATCCAGTCTGTACTGGCATCTGCGAAAAAGAAAAAATAGTGAGATATTAGAAAATTAGAATATTCTTAAAAAAATACAATGTACTCGAGCTGTCAGGAATGATAGCATACCTAAAATGGCAGTATATGAAAACAGGAGGATCTTGAATTATGCTTACAGGAAAAAATTACAAATTCTGGTTCTGCACAGGTTCACAGGATCTTTATGGAGATGAGTGCTTAAGAAAAGTAGCAGAACATTCCAAAATTATTGTGGAAGAACTGAACAAATCCGGCGCACTTCCGTTTGAACTGGTATGGAAACCGACACTGATCACAAATGAACTGATCCGTAAAACATTCAACGAGGCAAATGCTGACGAAGAGTGTGCCGGTGTTATCACATGGATGCACACCTTCTCACCGGCAAAATCATGGATCCTCGGACTGAAAGAATACAGAAAATCACTGTGCCATCTGCATACACAGTTTAATCAGGAAATTCCATATGATACGATCGACATGGACTTCATGAATGAGAACCAGTCTGCACATGGTGGCAGAGAGTACGGTCATATTGTTACCCGTATGGGAATCGAGCGAAAAGTAATCGTCGGACACTGGGCTGATAAGAAAGTGCAGGAGAGACTGGCATCCTGGATGCGTACCGCAGTCGGAATCATGGAAAGCAGTCATATCCGCGTATGCCGTGTTGCCGATAATATGAGAAACGTAGCCGTTACCGAAGGTGATAAAGTAGAAGCACAGATCAAATTCGGATGGGAAGTCGATGCTTATCCGATCAATGAAGTGTGTGATTATGTGAAGGATGTTTCAAAAGGCGATATTGATGTTTTAGTCGAAGAATATTATAATAAATATGACATTCTTCTTGAGGGCAGAGACCCGGAAGAATTCAAACGTCATGTAGCAGTACAGGCAGCAATTGAGATCGGATTTGAGAGATTTCTGGAAGAAAAGAATTACCAGGCAGTCGTTACTCATTTCGGCGATCTTGGCGGCTTACAGCAGCTTCCGGGACTGGCAATGCAGCGGCTCATGGAGAAGGGATATGGATTTGGCGCCGAAGGTGACTGGAAGACAGCGGCAATGGTACGTCTGATGAAAATCATGACTGCAGGTGTGAAGGATGCGAAGGGAACTTCTTTCATGGAAGATTATACATACAATCTTGTTCCGGGTAAGGAAGGCATTCTTCAGTCACATATGCTGGAAGTTTGCCCGACCATCGCTGACGGTAAGATCGGTATCAAAGTATGCCCGCTTTCTATGGGTGACAGAGAGGATCCTGCAAGACTGGTGTTTACCTCCAAGACAGGCCCGGCAATTGCAACTTCTCTGATCGATCTTGGTGACAGATTCCGTCTGATCATCAATGATGTTGAGTGCAGGAAGACAGAAAAACCGATGCCGAAACTTCCGGTAGGAAGCGCATTCTGGACTCCGCAGCCGGATCTGGCAACAGGAGCTGAGGCATGGATCCTTGCCGGCGGTGCTCACCATACTGCATTTTCCTATGACCTTACAGCAGAACAGATGGGTGACTGGGCTGCTGCAATGGGAATTGAAGCTGTCTACATTGACAAAGATACGACTATCCGCAATTTCAAGAATGAGCTGAGATGGAATGAGCTTGTATTCAGAAAATAAAGAGTTACTGCGAATGAAGTGGACAGTAATAACAAAGCGGATGTGACAATCAAAACATTCGGGAGGATTTACAAAATGAGTGTAAATGAAGCAAAGACAGCAATTTTAAATAACAAAACAGCGCTTGGAATCGAGTTCGGATCTACAAGAATCAAAGCAGTTCTGGTGGATGATAAATACAATCCGATCGCATCCGGAAGCTATGATTGGGAGAACCGCTACGAAAACGGTGTCTGGACATATTCTCTGGATGATATCCACAAAGGTTTGCAGGGCTGTTACAGCGACCTTGTGAAGGATGTAAAGGAAAAATATGACGTGGAGCTTACCAGCGTCGGAGCACTTGGAATCAGTGCCATGATGCATGGCTACATGCCGTTTGATAAAGAAGGAAAGCTTCTGGTACCGTTCCGCACATGGCGAAATAATATTACCGGAGAAGCATCTGAAAAGCTGATGGAACTTTTCCAGTATAATATTCCACAGAGATGGAGTATTGCACATTTGTATCAGGCAATCCTGAATGGAGAAGAGCATGTAAAAGACATTGATTATATGTGCACATTAGAAGCATATGTACATCGTTTGCTGACCGGAAAAAGAGTTCTTGGTATTGGTGATGCGGCAGGTATGTTTCCGATTGACTCCACGACAAAAGATTACAACCAGGAGATGGTTGAGAAATTTGACAAACTGGTAGAGCCTTATGGATTCCCGTGGAAACTTCGTGATATTATGCCGGAAGTCATGGTTGCCGGACAGGATGCAGGTACTCTGACTGAAGAAGGTGCGAGATTCCTTGACCCGACAGGCAAACTCAAAGCAGGCATTCCGATGTGCCCGCCGGAAGGTGATGCAGGAACCGGTATGGTGGCAACCAACAGTGTAAAACAGTGTACCGGTAATGTTTCCGCAGGTACTTCTGTATTTGCAATGATCGTTCTGGAAAAAGCACTTTCCAAACCATACAAAGAGATCGATATGGTAACGACACCGGCCGGTGATGCAGTTGCCATGGCACATTCCAATAACTGTACGTCTGATCTGAATGCATGGGTAAATGTATTTAAAGAATTTGCAGAAGCAATGGGTATGGAAGTGGATATGAATAAACTGTTCGGAACCCTTTATAATAAAGCTCTGGAGGGTGATCCGGACTGTGGCGGACTTTTATCCTACTGCTATTTCTCAGGCGAGCATATGACAGGATTTGAAGAAGGAAGACCGTTGTTTGTACGTTCTCCTGAAAGCAAATTCACGCTTGCAAACTTTATGAGAACGAATCTTTATACCTGTCTCGGAGCAATGCGTGTAGGTTTAAATATCCTGATCGATCAGGAGCATGTCAAGATCGACAGACTTTTAGGACACGGCGGACTGTTCAAGACCAAAGGTGTAGGACAGCAGATTCTTGCAGATGCAGTGAATGCACCGGTATCTGTTATGTCAACAGCAGGTGAGGGCGGTGCCTGGGGTATTGCGCTTCTGGCTGCTTACCTTGTGGACAGGAAGGAAGGCGAGACTCTGGATGAATTCCTGGACAACCGTGTATTTGCAGGAAATGAAGGAAGCACACTGGATCCGGAACCGGAAGGTGTCAAAGGATTTAATGAATTTATGGACAGATATCTGAAGGGACTGCCGATCGAGAGAGCAGCGGTAGAATCAACAATCTGGTAATAAGACAAAATGAAGATTAAGAACGTAAGTTGCTGTGAAAGAAATGAATGGCGATTTACGTTCTTTGTAAAGGAGAAAATAAATGCTTGAGAAATTAAAAGAAGAAGTTTACAAAGCAAACATGGATCTTCCGAAATACGGACTGGTTACTTTTACATGGGGAAATGTCAGTGGCATTGACCGTGAAAAGGGACTGTTCGTGATCAAGCCGAGTGGTGTGGAATATGATAAACTCAGACCGGAAGATATGGTGGTTGTTGATCTGAATGGAAACAAAGTCGAGGGTGAATATAATCCGTCATCAGACACACCAACCCATGTGGTTCTTTATAATTCATTTCCGAATATCGGCGGAATCGTACATACACACTCTGAATGGGCGACGAGCTGGGCACAGGCAGGAAGATCAATTCCGTGCTATGGCACAACCCATGCAGATTATATTTACGGAGAAGTTCCGTGCGTGCGGAATCTGACAAGGGATGAGATCGAAGAAGCGTATGAAAAGAATACAGGCGTGCTGATCGCAGATTATTTTAAAGATCTTGATTATAAAGCTGTTCCTGCAGTGCTCTGCAAGAATCATGGTCCTTTTACATGGGGAAAGGATGCACACGAGGCGGTTCATAATGCAGTTGTGCTTGAGGAAGTGGCGAAGATGGCATGCCGCTGTGAACTGATCAATCCGCAGGTAAAACCGGCACCGCAGGAACTGCAGGACAAACACTACTACAGAAAACATGGTGCGAATGCCTATTATGGACAGATAAAAAAATGATAAAGGTTTCCCGGTGAGAAGCGAAGGGATAAAGTTAAGATTCCAGGAGGAGGGCTGCATGTGAAGTATCCTCTGGAGCTGGCTCAAATCAAAAATTCTAAAGTATCAGGAAGTACAGAACTTTGCTAAAAACGATACAGAAAAGTGCTGAACTCGCTGTCGCTCAGACAGCAGCATTTTCTGTATCAACGCAAAAACCTGTACCTTCCGATACTTGGACGAATTTTTTCAAGCGAGCCAGTTCCAGAGGATACTAACATGCAGCTCGCACGCTGGAGTCTTTCTTTTTATCTATCAGGTTTTCCCGGACTTTATCTGGGTAGCGGAACGCGGCCCCGGGGCTTCCCTGAGGCTCCGAAAATACAGGGAGGATGGTGGAGATTTCTCGATAACTGGCTGTAAAACAAAAACTCTGCACAAAGATTGTCTGACTTCTGCAAGAGTTCATGGAAGTACTTTGAGATGGAATGTCTGCGTTATATATCAAAAATATATTGTCTGAGCGTCAGCGAGTTATATATTTTTGATGCATGTATTTAGCAGACAGAACATATCATTAGTACTTCCGGACTCTGAAGCCGTCAGCATATCTTGTGCAGAGTTATATTGTTTATAGCCCTTTATCGAATACTACACCATGAAGGCTGTATTTCCGGAAACAGGTCCTAATAATCTTTCCCTGTAAACACAGCCACGCTCCTCGGTCTCATCACAAAGCTGTGATCGATCCGCGCCGCTTCCTCATCAGGATAGCAGTATTTGCCATTGCCGTCACCGTAAGTGTTGACATTCAGATGCCATGCACCACGTCCGTGAAGATTCGGAAGAGTAATCGTAACATCCTCCCAGAAAGTATTGACCGCAATATAGATCAGATCATCGTGTCCTTTTTCCTTATCATATCCCGCAAAGCTTACACAGAATGTACGTGCATCACGCGGAATATCTGTCTTATCAGCATTTACATTGTGTGTATGGATCGGATCCATGCCACAGACAGAAGTAGGAAGCTGTTTGTGGATGACAGGATGCTGTTTACGGAATGCAATCATAAATTTGAAAAATTCAAACAAATCTCTATTCTTTTCCAGCATTCGCCAGTCAAGCCAGGAAGTAATATTGTCCTGACAGTAGCTGTTGTTGTTGCCAAATTTTGTATTGCCGAATTCATCTCCGGAAAGGAACATCGGCGTTCCGCGGCTGCACATCAGTACAGCACAGGCGTTGCGGATCATACGGCTGCGAAGTGCGAGCACTTCCGGATCATCCGTGTCACCTTCCACACCACAGTTCCAGCTCCGGTTGTCGTCAGCACCATCGGTGTTGTTCCAGCCATTTGCCTCGTTGTGCTTTTCATTATAGGAATAAAGATCATAAAGCGTAAATCCGTCATGGCAGGTAAGGAAATTGACACAGGAATTATAACCGGCATAATTATTGTGATTATGATCATAAAATCCTCCATAGAGATCTCCGGATCCGGAAATACTCCATGCGGCATCCCACGCATTCCAGCACTCACCCTTCAGAAAACTTCGAAGGGCATCTCTGTAACGGCCATTCCATTCTGCCCAGCGGCCGCTTGCAGGGAAACTTCCTACCTGATAAAGTCCGCCGGCATCCCACGCTTCTGCAATCAGCTTGACATTGCTGAGGATCGGATCGTTTGCAAGAGTACGGAGAAGTGGAGGATTGTTCATTGGTGAACCATCTTCATTTCGTCCGAGGATACTTGCAAGATCAAAACGAAAACCATCGACACGATAGTTGATCGTCCAGTAGCGTAAACATTCCAGAATGAGCTGCTGAACAACCGGATGGTTACAGTTCAGAGTGTTGCCACAGCCACTGAAATTGTAATAATTTCCGTCTGGGGTGAGCATGTAATAAATGTTGTTGTCCAGTCCCTTGAAGCTGATGGTTTTGCCCTTTTCGTTGCCCTCCGCGGTATGGTTGAATACAACGTCCAGGATGACTTCAATACCGTTGGCATGAAGCTCACGAATCAGCGTCTTAAGCTCAGTGCCCTCCTGGTTGTGCTCATTGGCTGCCGCATAGCTGCTGTTCGGTGCAAAGAATCCGACTGTATTGTAGCCCCAGCATTCGAGAAGCTGTTTGCCGTCAACAGTACGGGAATTCATGGTTTCGTCAAACTCAAAGATCGGCATGAGCTCTACTGCATTGATCCCGAGTTCTTTAAGGTATGGAATTTTTTCCATCAGACCGGAAAAAGTACCTCTGTGTTTGACACCTGAAGACGGATGATGTGTAAAATCACGCACATGTAATTCGTAGATGATCAGGTCGCAGAGCTCTTTTTTTGATTGTGGAGTATCGCCCCAGTCAAAACGGTCGCGGACAACTCGTGCATGATAGTTGTGATCCCAGCGAATTCCCCACGTACGCTGTCCTGCGACAGCTTTTGCATAAGGATCCAAAAGGATATTGTTTTTGTCGAAGAGAAGCCCTTTTTCCGGACGATAAGGACCATCTACACGATATGCATACTCAAATTCTTCGATATTGAGCCCATAGACGATCATGGAATAGACATCACCGATCTTGTAGGCATCCGGGAATGGAATGACGGCAAAAGGCTCTTCCTGTGCGCGGTGGAACAGAAGCAGTTCACAGGAAGTTCCGCCGCAGGTATGAATAGTAAAATTCACTCCGTTTTGAAGCGGAGTGGCTCCGTTCAGATCATAGATACCCGGACGTACGGGAAATCCGGAGATTTCCGCCATTGGTACGGATTCATATGGATGATCGGATATAAATTTCTGATGATACGATTTCATTTTTTGCTCCAATTATAAGTCGTTAGTAAGATGTAATTTGTCAAGAATATAGAAAATAAGGCTAAGGATCATGGCAACCACACATGCGAGAACCATTCCGGTAAGCTTGACATTTCCGAGGTTCAGTGCGATTCCGGAAAGACCGACGATGAAAACAACAGAGGTCAGCGCCAGATTACGGGATTTGCTGTAATCTACCTGATTGTCAACCAGCATACGCAGACCGGAAGTTCCGATCATACCATACAGCAGGAATGAAATTCCGCCGATAACAGGTCCCGGGATCGTGTTGATCAGGGCGGCAAGTTTGCCGAGGAAGGAACAGCAGATGGAAAGAACTGCAGCGCCTCCGATAACCTGTACACTGTAGACTTTTGTCATTGCCATGACACCGATGTTTTCTCCGTATGTTGTAGTCGGTACGGAACCGAGACATCCGGAAAGTGTAGTGGAAAAGAAGTCTGCAAAAAGAGAACGGTGAAGTCCCGGATCTTTCAGAAGATCTTTGCCTACGATCTTGCTTGTTACGATCTGATGTCCGATGTGTTCGGAAGTTACAAGAAGCAGTGCCGGAAGAATGGTAAGGATTGCTTCCAGATTAAATTTCGGTGCCTGAAAATTCGGAAGTGCAAAAAATGCAGCTTCTTTTACTGCAGTGAAATCAAGAATGCCACATGCAACTGCGGCAACATAACCTGCGATGATTGCAATCAGGATCGGAATAACGGACAGGAAACCGCGGAAGAGGATCTGGCCGAATACAGCAACTCCCAGTGTGATCAGAAATACAATCACATTTTTCATATCAATACTTTCGTCCAGAAGACCGGCTGTGCTGGCAGCGCTTCCGGCAAGTTCCAGACCGATTAGTGCAACAACCGGTCCCATAGCTGCGGTCGGAAGAACAATGTCGATCCAGTTCGTTCCACACTGACGGATGATCAGCGCAACGATCATTCCACAGATACCGAGAACCACAAAACCGCCCAGCGCATACTGAAAACCGAATTTTGATGCAACCAGAAGTCCCGGTGACAGGAATGCAAAACTGGAACCCAGATATGCAGGTGCCTTGCCCTTTGTGATAAGAATAAATAAAAGTGTTCCGACACCGTTCATCAGAAGAACGATGGCCGGGTTGATCCCAAACATAAACGGAACCAGAACAGAGGCGCCGAACATGGCAAACATGTGCTGGATACTTAGGGGAATCAACAGATTAACAGGTACTTTGTCCTCTACTTGGATGATTTTTCTCTCCACTTTACCCTCGCTTTCTTATCTGCTGAGTGCAGATAAACTCAAATTCCAGATAATTATAACACAGCGAGATCACTATGGGAAGTTGCTGTTCACAGGTAATCAGCAGGAACTTATTGACGGATTTTTCTTGAAAAATGAGAAGGGTATGATATAGTATTAAACGTGTATATTTATGGGTCTGACAGGGCCAGGAAGGTATACAAATACTAAAGATTGTGAAGGAGATTTGCGCATGATGAGCGTTCAAACAAAAGTTCAAAATCGGGGGACCGGCAGTGCCCGGGTAGAAATTTATGATTGGCTGAGATTGGTTGCAACAATTTTTGTTGTTATTGGTCATAGTGCCTATTTGAGAATCCATACTACATTTGGAGGTGTTGCATATGCGTTGCCGGAAAACATTAATGCCGCATATTACTCTCCTGTAATGCAATTTTTCAGATATTTGTCCAGATGGGTATATGGATTTCATATGCCATTATTCTTTATGTTATCCGGTGCTGTATTGGCACTTAGACCGTTGGGAAGATTTGACGCTGTTGTTCAGTCAAAGATTAAAAGATTGATAATTCCATATTTTGTATATGGATGGCTGTTTATGTTACCAGTCAAATATATTGGTCACTTTTATAGTCGTGAGTCTGTTTTGCAGGCTATGCAGGGGCTTTTGTCCGGTCAGGATGCAGGGCATTTGTGGTTTTTAACAGCGTTATTCTGGTGTCTTATTATTTTTGTGCTTATAGAAAAAATAACCATAAAACTTGGCTGTGACAGTAGATATTTACTGCTGATGATTGCGGGACTGATACAGCTGACATATAGCTATATACCGTTTGATGTGTTGAAAATGAAAACCGGACTGAGTTATATCTTCTGGTTTGCATTGGGATTTGTATTTGAGAAGGAACGTCAGGAACGCGGATTATGGAATATTAAGAAAACGGTTCTTGCTTATATTATATTGACGGTAATAGAATTTGGCAGCAAAAGATATGGAATTCTTAATGAATTTTTTGTTATTCTTTGTGGATCTGTGCATACTTTCCTGTTGGCAGATATCTTATCAAGGATATTTAAAAATATTACAAAAACAAAAGGCTGGAAAATTGTTACAAGAAATCTGTTCTATATATATTTGTTCCATGATCCGCTTGAATATGTTGTTTTACGGTTGTTTATGGGACATAACTGGTTATCATCAGCGCTGGGGTGTTATTCATATACATTTTGTAGAATAGTTGTTATATTTTTCATTTCACTTATAGGTGGAGAACTAATGACGCATATCAAGAAAACAGCTGGAAAAATTCTGGCAAATTAGACTTTTTAAATTAAAAGGCTGGAAAAGTAAGTGTAACTTATTGACGAAATGTTGTTGCTTTTTTAAATAATTTATATTATAATCATCAGTGTAAAAAGAATTTACCCTTCAAAAATTCTTTTTTACATAACCCCTTATTTAATTATTTATACTCCCCTTGAAAGGCCTGGTAGCTCCCCTACCGGGTCTTTCTCTTTGCCATTTTATAATATAAAACAGAAATAGATAATATTGGAAAGACTAATATTATTTCGTAAAATTTTGAATAAACTTTCAAGTTCGAGGAACAATAACTGGTGTAATGAAGTTACACTACAAAATAAACCAGGAGGAATGTACAAATGGCAAAAAATTATGAGAGTGAAAACAAGGCAAAAAACTATACGACTGATAAAACTTCCAACAGCAGAAATGCAATGGACAGCCAGAACTGCGGAAAAAACAGCTCAAAGAACGCTTCCAGAAACAGCTCAAAGAACAAAACTTCCAGTGCATATGATGCATACGACAAAACACAGGATGATTATTCTGACAGATACTAAAGAAAATTGCAGGTAAGATTTTCCCTTCTTATTAGAGAGGCTGACAGATGTCGGCCTCTTTTTCGGGTGCAAAAACCGGTTGACAGAGACTGAGGCAGCGGGCGGACCGGCACATATAAAACGACGGAGCCATATGATAAATAAAAAAGGACGGTTTGTCATGTTTCCGATTGAGACGATTTCTGCGAAGATGCTTGATTATTATGTCGGGCGTTCGGATGCGTTGATTATAGATCTGCGGGATGCAGGCTCTTATAACAAGAGTCATGTAAAAGGAGCAGTCAATGTTCCGTATGGAGAACTGGAGGGGGAATATGATTTTCCAAAAGAGAAACTGCTTGTTTTTTACTGCGACAGAGGTGGTGCGAGTATGGCAGCAGCGAGAGAATTTGTGCGCAGAGGATATAGAACACGGTCGGTCATAGGCGGATTTGCGGCATACAGAGGAAGAAATCTTGTAATTTCCAGATAACCATGATAAGGTAGACTGTAAAGAATAATTGTTGGCGCAGACCGTGCAGAGAGTGCGGGTCAGAACCAACAGAGCAGAGGAGAATTTATATGAAATACATGTTTGCATCAGATGTGCATGGTTCGGCGTATTACTGCCGGAAAATGCTCGAAACATATAAAAAAGAACAGGCAGAACGCCTGGTATTACTGGGCGATCTGCTTTATCATGGGCCGAGAAATGATCTTCCGAAGGAGTATGCTCCGAAAGAAGTGATCAAAATGCTCAACGGTATGAAGCAGGAAATCTATGCAGTACGTGGTAACTGCGAAGCAGAGGTAGACCAGATGGTACTGGAATTTCCGGTGATGGCAGATTACTGCATTCTGGCAATCGACGGGCTGACTTTTTATGCGACACATGGACATGTCTATAATGAAAATAATCTTCCGCCGTTTTGTCCGGGAGATATCCTGATCCATGGACATACACATGTGCTGAAAGCAGAGCAGAGAGAGAATTATATCCTTCTGAATCCGGGTTCCGTATCTATTCCGAAAGAAGGAAATCCGCCAACTTATGCGGTTCTGGAGGATAAAGTTTTTACGATTAAAGATTTTGACGGAAATATTGTCAAAGAAATGAGGCTCGGATGAAATATATGGAATTGATCGCACCATGCCATTTTGGTATGGAGGCAGTGCTGAAGCGCGAGATCCTTGATCTGGGATACGAGATCAGCAAAGTAGAAGATGGTAAAGTAACTTTTCTTGCCGATGCGGAGGGAATCGCACAGGCGAATATGTTTCTTCGTACGACAGAGAGGATCCTTCTCAAAGCAGGAGAGTTTAAAGCGGTCACATTTGATGAACTTTTTGAAAAAACAAAAGCAATCCCGTGGGAAGAATATATTCCGAAAGACGGTAAATTCTGGGTGGCAAAGGCAAATTCCGTGAAGAGTGCGCTGTTCAGCCCATCTGATATTCAGTCCATTATGAAAAAAGCAATTGTTGAAAGACTGAAAAGTGTTTATGGAATTTCATGGTTTCAGGAAGATGGGGCAAGCTTCCCGATCCGTGTTTCTTTTATGAAAGATGTTGCAACGATCGGCATCGATACTTCCGGTGTTTCCCTTCATAAGAGAGGGTATCGTCAGATGACTGTCAAGGCTCCGATCACTGAAACACTTGCAGCAGCGCTTATCATGCTGACACCGTGGAACAAAGACAGAATCCTTGTCGACCCGTTTTGCGGAAGTGGTACTTTCCCGATTGAGGCGGCAATGATCGCGGCAGATATGGCACCGGGAATGAACCGTTCCTTCCTCGCAGAAGACTGGAAACATCTGGTTCCGCGTAAATGCTGGTATGATGCGCTTGAAGAGGCACAGGATCGTGTCAATACAGATATTCAGACAGATATTCAGGGATATGATATTGATGCAGAGGCTTTGAAAGCAGCACGTTCCAACGCGAAGATGGCAGGTGTGGACGGACTGATCCATTTCCAGCAGCGTGCAGTGAAGGATCTCAGCCATCCGAAGCCGTATGGGTTTATTATCACCAATCCGCCTTATGGCGAGCGTCTGGAAGAAAAAGAAGCGCTTCCGCAGCTTTACCGTGAGATCGGGGAGAGTTACAAACGTCTGGATAAATGGTCGATGTATCTGATCACATCCTATGACAGGGCGGAGAACGATATTGGAAGAAAAGCGGACAAGAATCGTAAGATATACAATGGAATGCTGAAAACATATTACTACCAGTTTTTGGGTCCGAAACCGCCAAGGAGGAAAAAAGATTGAAAAAAGTGATTTTTGCAACAGGTAATGAGGGGAAAATGAAAGAAATCCGTGAGATTCTTGGAAATCTTGATATCGAACTTCTTTCCTTAAAAGATGCCGGCATTCATGCAGACATTGTAGAAGATGGCAAAACTTTTGAGGAGAATGCACAGATCAAGGCAAAAGCAATCTGTGAGATGACAGGTGAGATCGTACTGGCAGATGATTCCGGACTTGAGATTGATTATCTGAATAAAGAGCCGGGAATTTATTCCGCACGTTATATGGGGGAAGATACTTCCTACCATATCAAGAATGCGAAGCTGATCGAACGACTGGAAGGTGTGCCGGATGAAAAGAGAACTGCAAGATTTGTATGTGCGATTGCAGCAGCGTTCCCCGATGGAAGCATGAAGACTGTCCGCGCAACGATGGAAGGCCGGATCGGATATAAAGAGAGCGGAGAAAACGGCTTCGGCTATGACCCTATTTTTTATCTTCCGGAATATGGTTGTACTTCTGCGGAAATTTCCATGGAAGAAAAAAACAAAATCAGCCACAGAGGAAAGGCACTGCGGGCAATTAAGGATGAACTTCGATGAAAGTTCTGATTGTCAGTGACACACATGGCCGTGATGAAAATCTGGAGCAAGTGGTAATGAATGAAGCACCGTTTGATATGTTTGTGCATTGTGGAGATGTGGAAGGCAGGGAAATCTTTATTGAGGCACTCGTGGAATGTCCGTGCTGCATTGTGTCGGGAAATAATGATTTCTTTTCGGATCTTCCGAGAGAAGAAGAGATTGAGATCGATGGAAATAAAGTGCTGGTAACGCACGGGCACTATTATGGCGTGTCGATGGATATTTCCGGTGTGGCAGAAGAGGCTGCGTCCAGAGACTGCCAGGCGGTCTTTTTCGGACATACGCACAAGCCGGTCATTGAGAAAATAGATGGAGTGCTTGTAATTAATCCCGGAAGTCTGTCTTACCCGAGGCAGCATGGTAGAAGACCAAGCTATGCGGTTCTGGAGGTGTCTGGCGGGAAGATGTCGGCTGAGATTCGATATTTGTGATGAATGAGCCACTGTTCTGCAGAAGAATGTGAAACTGCAGGAGAGTGGCTTTTATGTTGCCGGAAAAATTTTGCGCGGGGATGACTTAGAGCAAAATAAGCGCCGGGGGAGTCAACGAAATTTGGGACTGTGTGTGACTTGCAGAAAAGTAAGTGTTGGGGGAGTCAACGAAATTTGGGGCTGTGTGTGACTTGCAGGAAAGTAAGTGTTGGCGGAGTCAATGAAATTTGCGGGCTACGGATGACTTGCTGAAGAGTAAGTATTGATGGAGTCCACAAAATCTCTGAAAATGTATGACTTAATAGAGGGTAAGTAGAAATTAAATCAAAGAATTGGCAAAATCTGAATGATTTAAATAAGAGTAACAGAATCGAGGGTCAATTTGATTGGCAGAATGAAAAAAGGGACCGATCAGGTCCCTTTTTCAGTAGTGCGGATAACAGGACTTGAACCTGCACGTCGTAAAACACCAGAACCTAAATCTGGCGCGTCTGCCAATTCCGCCATATCCGCGTATGTATATTTAAATATGTAAACTGAATTGTAACTTCCGTATTTTTTATACAGGTATTGAAAAAGCACTATCAAATGATAGTGCTTAGTTCAATGAGACATCGGGGATTCGAACCCGATTACACACTTGAAACCCTTGAAAAGAAAGGAG